>CAISUK010000524.1 GCA_903888645.1 uncultured Pseudomonadota bacterium
GCTAGAATCCGGGCATCGATGGACCATTTTGTCGATATACACAATCTTTCCGACAGCGCCGCCGCCGACAAAATTGCGGAATGCGAGATCGACATATTGATCGATCTACACGGGTTCACCCGTAATGCTCGTCCAGGAATTGTTGCACTGCACCCTGCGCCAGTGCAAATCTCCTATCTCGGGCACCCCGGCACGCTGGGAACTACGGGAAATGATTACATATTAGCCGATAGATACGTCATTCCCGATGAGTCTTCTGGGTATTATTCCGAGCAGGTACTTTACCTTCCAGATTGTTTTCAGGTTTGCGACAGAAAGCGCCCCAGAAAGATACTAGGCAATCGCGCGCTATATGAATTACCTGAGGATATGTTCGTTTACGCTTCATTCAATAGGTCCGCCAAAATTACTCAAAGTCAATTTGAGTTGTGGATGCGGGTTCTGAAGCGCGTGCCCAATAGTATCCTATGGATGTTAGCCAGTTATGGGGAGGCAGCGACAAATTTATTGTCAGAATGTGAGAGAAACGGCATTGCGACGACCAGAATAGTCATAGCACCAGTCGTTGAATACGGCCATTACCTTTCTCGGTTTGCCGTTGCGGATCTCTTCCTTGATACCTTCCCATATAACGGCGGTACGACAACGAGCGACGCACTTTGGATGGGTTTGCCAGTGTTGACTCTTGCGGGGAAGTCTTTTGCGTCGCGCATGTCGGCCAGTTTGCTCAATGCAGTGGGCCTCCCGGAGTTGATTACAACATCGATCGAAGACTATGAAGAAATGGCCGTCAGCCTCGCTTGTACTCCGCAAAAACTTGCGGAGTACAGAAGCAGGCTTTCGATCAACAAACTGACCTACCCGCTATTTGATACACCTCGGTTCGTCAGCGCGCTAGAGGGAATCTATGAACAAGTCGCTCGAAGTCCTGTTGATGTTAAACGCATCGACATGTTGGCCGAACTAAACAGTCGAGATATAAGCAACGGCGTCCGCCAGTCGCCAATCAAGGCTGGTGTATTCCTTCACCATATTGCGTACTCGGAAGAGACCCTTCATAACGTCGAATCTGGCTACCTCATACTAGATTATACTTCCAGCGACAGACAAGATTGGCGCGAGTACTTACCGATCCGGACATTTCTGTTGCAGGAAGCACTGAGTGATTCCTGCTACTACGGTTTTTTCTCCCCGCGATTCAGAGAAAAGACCGGACTAAGTCAAGCCCAGGTGGTGGAGTTCGTTCAGGCAGCCGGTGCTGAAGTGAACGTGATTTTGTTCAGCCCCCAGCCAGATATGGGCGCGTTCTTTCTAAATGTGTTCGAGCAGGAGGAACTCTTTGATCCGGGATTTATTGCGGCAGTTGAGGCATTTTTGGCGGACGTTGGAATGAGGGTTTCGCTGTCGGCCTTGATAATGGATTCACGTCAAATCGTTTTCAGCAATTTTTTCGTTGCACGTCCAGCGTTCTGGCGCGCTTGGCTTGCATTGACGGAAAAGTTATTCGCTATTTGTGAAGGGCCTGACAGTACACTTAAGGCGTCGCTGACGACGAAGACGAATTACCCGGGTGCCGTTCAGCGAAAGGTTTTTATTGTCGAGCGCATAGCATCGCTGCTGCTGACCCTTAGCCCAGAATGGAAAGTGCGTGCATATAATACATTTGAATGCGGCTGGTCGGCTAGTCGTCTCAGTCAGTTCAAACTCGAGGCCGTGCTGAGTGACGCACTAAAAATTTCAATGAAAGAGCAGGGCTTTTCCAACTTTCGGGACGCATTTTCAGTCCTACGTGACAAACTGCGTTAAGTCTAAGGTTTGCCCAACTTAAGCCAAACGGAAACTACGTAATGAATCCCGACATTAGTGTAATCATTCCGACGTATATGCGGCCAGAGAAGCTGGCCAGAGCCTTAACCAGTGTTGAAGCCGCCTGCAGTCTGCCGTATGAGGTTTTGGTGATCGACGATTGTCCTGATGGATCAGCTTTTTTGGTTGCAATGCAGTTCAATGCTCAGTACTGCTGTAAGGCAGGAAACAACCGTGGTTTAGCTGCGAGCCGCAACATCGGCATTACTTTGGCCAAAGGCAAATATATCCTATTCCTCGACGACGATGATTTCCTGGCCTCTGGCAGCATTGATGCGCTTTCTCAAGCGCTACGAAATGGTCTGTCGTTCGCTTATGGCGATAACTTCGATTGTTTTGTTGACCGGCAGGTTCACAATAACCTCTCGCAGCTGACGTATGATCATCTGCTGATCTGCAACAGAATTCCAGTTGGGTCGTATTTGATCGAGCGTTCATCGATTAAACGAAACTTTGACGAACGCATGCGCAGCCATGAAGATTGGGAGTTTCTTCTAAACAACCTTGAGTGGGAACGATCTATACGAGTCCCGATACACGTGGTTACCATCGATAAGACGGAGAATCTGGAATCATCGATGCAAGCACGACGGCGCAAGTACTTTTATCTAGACTACATTTCAATTTACTCAAGATATCCAGCACCCCATTTAACGTCGTTTCGCCAAGCCATGTTGCAAACTTTAGGTATTTCAATCGCTTCAGAACTGCTAGGCCATAAAGACGTTATATAGCGTCATGGACAAAAACTTTGGGCTGCTTCGCGGCCCCGCGAAAACAACAATTCCGCATCCGGCAATTGATAAATTGGAAACCGGTGAAAAATCATAACATCGTGCTGAACTACGCAAGAGCGCAGTTCGTCGAGTTCATTTGATGGATGTTGGCTGCGTGCATAGTCTATCGACTGGATAGCCAAATCCCAGCCCCCATGTCTACACAGCAAAAGCACCAAATTCCTTTGAACGTCGATTGAATAGTATTCGTTCAGTGCCTGAATCAGCAGATCCGCTACCCATACAAGGGGGCAGAAGGGTGAGTTGATCAAATACGATGCAAGCCTCACTTGCGCTTGCCAACGTGCCATGTGTTGGTTCTGCGCTAAACGTAATTGGGGGTAAATTCGATCAAGATCAAATCGGTCACCATGGCGCTTATGGAGTTTTTGCAAAACGGCCGTGCAGACCTTACTAATAGTTCCCTTTAGGTCGCTCGTCATACTATTACTGTGAACTCGGTAGTAGTACAGCACATCACCGACGCAAGCGGGGTCGGTGATTTCCAGTATACGAAGCCACATATCCCAGTCTTCAGCACCATTCAGAGCCTCATCGTAATCACCAACCTGCTTCGCTACGCTGGCTCTATACATGAAGGAGGCAATGCCATGGTTCTCCGCCATCAAGCTATCAAGCTGCATCTCCTCAATTCGTCGAACACGTGTGAGCGCTCCTTGATCATCTATGAATGCAAAGCTGCTGAGTGCGAAACCAACGGACTCTGGTGCACCTTCAAGGCAGGAAACCAGCTTTCCGAGCCAAGTGGGGGCTGTAGCGTTGTCCGCAGAAGTCCAGGTAAAGTATTTTCCTTTGGCCTCAGAAAATCCGCAATTGAGAGCCGAGGGCAATCCACCATTGGCGCGATTGATTACCCGAATGCGCACGTCCTCAAGCGTCGCCAAATAGCTCTCAGTTTCGTCGGTTGATCCGTCATTAATAATGATCAACTCGTAGTCAACGAATGTTTGGCCGAGTATCGCCTCCACGGCTATGGGGAGATACTGCAAATGGTTATACGTAGGTAGCACTATAGAAACCAAGGGAAAAGACGCGGACGATCCTATCGCGCTTGCGCCGATTGGTTCAGTATTCACATACCCGTCCAAGACTTGCCTGACACGCTTCATCTCACCGACTAAGTGCTCTGAAGGTTCGAATCGGCGCTGCAATGCTCCCTGCTCGATTAGATCCACCCAACCCTTGATCACTACAGCCCATGTGTAGCACTGGTACCAGTGCTCGTAACCAATCCGACCGAGGTTCTCAAGCAAGTCGGGATGCTCGAATAACGCCTTCAAATAGCTCCGGAATTGCTCAAGAGGAGAGACGATGCCCCCAAGGTGATCGTTGACCGCTCCACAGTTTGGCGTTGCTATCCAAGGCTTTCGGTGCGACATCGCCTCAAGGATCACGAGTGGAGAGCCCTCGCCCTGAGACGCCAATACAACCACATCGGCTGCGTCTATTGCCGCAGAGATTCCTGCCGGCGGCAAACCTGGTATGAACAGAACATCTGGGCGTTCGGCGAGCTTTTCGGTGAAGGTGCGAATACATTCCGGCTCTCCGCTTAAGTTGCCCACCATCACTAAATGCCAATTGTGTGGCAGCTCACGCAAATGATTCATCAACCCGATATGATTCTTCACCGCGTAGACATTCGCGACGTGCAAAATGACACGCTTGTCACTCGCAATACCATACATTTCTCTGAAATTACCCTGCGCGGCGACAAAAGCAGCAGCGTTGGGCAAGTAGGCTGCATTTAACCCGAATTGACAGGCGAACTTTTTGTCAGGACCATTTTTTGTCATTACCAGCACGGCGTCAGCGTTCCGAAGAATATTCGCAAGCCGAAAGCTAAAGTCCTGATGGTTTCGCCATCGACTGTAACCTTGCTCATTGATCACCGGCTGGATTAACAACCGTAGGCTGTCAGGGATTGGTAATCCTTCTAGGCTCCATATAAGCCCACCCAAGGGGTCTTGTGCAATAAGACATACATCGTATTGGCAAGACGACAGCGCGTTACGGATAATAATCGGCATGTCATGCGGATTCACGCCGTTGATTTTCACATCTCGATATATGTTCGTGCTTCGCTCGGCCAACATTGAGGTTAGCACGGTGACGTCATATCCAGCGTTGGTCAACTCAGCGCCGAGTTGTCCCATAACTGATTCGATACCACCAACCGACGGCCAGAAATGGCTACAGACCAACAATATGGTTTTCACATGAATATTTAGAATACTAAGGATTCAATGATGGAACGCGTATCCTGAATGTGTCTTTGCTTGAGTTCTTTCAGGTGCCCCATATCCAGTCGAGTTAGTTCGTTTGCAATATTGCTCACACCGACTTTTGAAAAGAGCGCTTTCCGTGGTGTCGAACTGTAGAGACGAGCACTATTCCCATAGGCTAAACTTGCCACGCAGGCATGCACCCGATCAGCATGGGTTTCCGTAACCTGCGAATACAGGGTCAGATAATCCTCAGGAACATCTGAAACTAAGGTGCTAGGCTTACAGATATAGCGCTCTGGCAAAGGACCCCAAAGATCATGGTGTGTATAGATTACTTTACGTCCGCCATGATTAATCCTTGGATCGGGAATTTCGAAATCGAAATTTTCTATATCGTATTTCGGTAATGCTAAACGTGGTGGATTGTAGTAATCGGGTAAGAAGAATGCACAGTCTATACCTGGCAGCATATTCTGTACTCGTCCCGAAAATAAGTCATAAGTTTCATCATCTCTGGTAATAACAGCTGACCGATTGAGGCTTTGGAGGAAATCAGAAAAAACTGTCACCTCATCCTCATCATAGATCGCCGCTCCCGCACCTAGACCTAGTGTAGCCACGCCTTTTTTCGATGCCTCGACGAAGGTTCTACCATTATTTTCGACAAACTCCCGACACATGCTCATTCCAGCGAACACAATTATGTCGACGTCAGCAAACTGCCCAATCTCCATAGAGTTATTGGCATAATCTGGATTACCCTGTATTGCATTTTCTAATCCGTTAGTAATTCTAACTCGGTGCTGTTTTGCACTATGCATAAACATCCAGTGTACGGCCCCACCCATCGGGTAAAAAGTAGCTTCCGGAACTGCTGCCTGAAGTACTGCCTTAGCCCCCAGATCAAAAAACGCATTTCCAATGTTTTGGGGCCAAGAGCCTATATAAAGGCCAATTCTTATGTCCTTTTTCACGTAATTCCTTATCCAGAAAAGATATTACTCCGGCTACCATAGCGAAGTCATAGGCTGTGGACCTAGATTAGTCGAACCCGCTGGCTGGCTTTTTGATCATTTTCACACCCGTCCACGCCACAAACAGCCCATCCGCAAGCTGCCCTTCATAGCCAACGAATTTTGCATTCGTCGCCAACCCCAATTTGGTCATTGTTCCAATCAGGTAATTAACATCGAACCATCGTTCCCATGGCTGAATTTGCATTAGGCCCAACTTGGCATGATTCTTATCGATAATTACTAGAGTACCGCCAGGTGCTAGAACACGCTCCATTTCCGCGATTGCCATGACGGGGTTGGGCACATGTTCTAGGGCCTCGACGCAGAACACCAGGCCGAAATATGCGTCCGGATAAGGCAGGTCTTGGATCGTCGACTCCAGGGTCACGATACCCGCCGGCACGTGGCGCAGCATTTCGGCCGAGACATCGACAGCATGAACTTCCGTTGTCGGGTAACGCTGCCTAATAATAGAGGCGTAGCGACCCTTGCCGCAACCAGCGTCGAGTACACGCTGGCCGGGGCCCACCTCGGCCAAGATGGCTTGGACCCGGCCGTCGGCCAAGGCAATCGTAGGGGCGTAATGATGGGCGGTGTGGTCGAAGTGGCGGGCGATGCGCAGCTGTTCCGCCTCGATGGCGTATTTGACGGCCCAGGGTATCTCCTCCGCCGGGAAATACGAGGCACCCAGGCCGTAGGAGCCGTTGAAGCCGCCGCTTGCGTTTTGCAACTGGGCCACAAATCCTAGGGCTTTGTCGGCGCGCGAAATGTCGTCCAGCAGATACCAGACGATGGCCAACTGGGCGAGGCCCGTCGAACAGACCCAGGGCACGTCCCAGTAGGCGGTGACGACCCCGTTTTCCTGCTGAACGGCGGCGGCCGAGGCCATGCCTTCCCTGGCCTTTTCCGCATGCCCCAACTCCACTAGCCCTTCCTGCATGTAGCCATAGAAATGGGTCAGCATGTTTGACTGGCGAAAATCGCTGACGGGAATCGCGGCTAGGTAATAGGCGAGGGCGCGGTCGGCACAGGCTCTAATGTGGGGCAGGTCGAGCACCGCAGCCGCATCTCGCATGGGCTTGAGCACATAGAGGTGGATGCCTTCGCTGACTTCCCCGCGCTGCCCCAGATTCCAAGCCCCCCCCGGTGCTGGCACTAGCAGCGCGCCAGTTGCGCTGTCGGCACCGTTGACGATCCACTCACAGGCACGCCGTAGGGGATCCCTCAGTTCAGGCAGGCGGTCGATAATGGCGACCCAGCCCCGGATTACTTGGCCGGTATCGAAGACGTACTTGTGGCGGGGATCTTCCAGGGAAAATGAGCCATCCGCGTTCTGTACGCTAACCAGCCAAAGGGCGAATTTCTCCGCCATGGCGATTTCTCCGATGGCGAGAAGCGTCGGAATGAAATACCCAGTCACTTCAGGGTAGGGTTTGCGGTTGAGGTTTGTGATCGGCACCGCGTGGTCTTCCACGAGGTTGTCGTGTATCCATTGAATTGCCCGCGGCAGCATGGTTTCGCTCCTATTTCCGAATGACATTGGTCTGGTTGGATATGGAGCGTTTTGGCATGACATCATTCATTGCCTGCAAGATGGCCTCGGCCGCCCTGCCGTCGCCGTAGGGGTTGGGCGCCTGGGCCATGCGGGCATAGCGCTCCGGGTCACCAGCCAGGCGGCGCACGCTGGCGATGAGATCATCTGGTATGGTACCGACCAGTTCCGCCGCGCCGATCCCGACGCCTTCGGGCCGTTCCGTCACGTCGCGGAGTACGAGTACGGGTTTGTGAAGGCTGGGAGCCTCTTCTTGCAAACCGCCTGAGTCCGTCAGCACAAGCCAGCATTCCCCCAGCACAGCGGCTAGTTCGGTGTAGTCGAGTGCCGGCAGAAGCGCAATGCGGGGATGGCCGCCGAGAATTCGATGCACTTGCTTCCGAACATTTGGATTCGGATGGACCGGGAATACAAACCCGAGTTTGAGGGCCTCGTCGTCGGCCAGAGTGCGGATGGCCTGTAGCATCCCCTCCATCGGTGTACCAAAGGACTCACGTCGGTGCATGGTCGTCAGTATTAAACGCGTTCCATCATCTTGCCAGGCAGCAGGCAGTGGCGGCAAGGCCGTATGACGCTTTGCGACCCAGCGCACGGCGTCGACAACGGTATTGCCGGTTTCTGCGATTAGAGCAGGCGAGATGCCTTCCCGTACCAGTTGCTGAAGGGCAAACGTGGTCGGGGCGAAATGCAGGCGGGTAATTCGGCTGATCATCTGACGGTTACCCTCCTCCGGGAAAGGAGCAGCCAGATCGTGTGTGCGCAGACCTGCCTCGACATGCCCAACGGCTACGCTGGCATAGAAGGCGGCAAGGGCGCCGGCAAGTGCCGAACTGGTATCGCCCTGCACCAGAATCCAGTCGGGACGGGTACTGGCAATTAGGGGATCAAGCGCCTGCAGAATGCATCCCACCAGAGCGGCCTGGGACTGATTTTCCTGCATCAAGGCGAAGTCGGCGTCGGGAACCATCTCGAATACATCGAGCACCTGATCAAGCAATTCCCGGTGCTGACCGGTAACCCAGAGTAGCGGACGGTACTTGTCCGGGCGTGCTTTCATTGCCAGGAATATCGGGGCGAGCTTGATTGCTTCCGGGCGCGTGCCTAGTACGTAAGCACAAGTGATTATGGACGCCGTGTTCAAATCGATCCAATCAATGTAACCGCAGAGCCAGCGGCAAAGCCAGCCAGATTCTATTCCAGTCAGCTTTGAATCTTCGGAAAACGAGTAAAGACCAATGCCGACGAGTTTTCCCGAAACCGACGCTCAATTGGCCTTCTGACAGGGAGCTTACCAGTGGGCCTGAAGGCAGCAAGTGGATTTTGGACTCAACCGGTGGATGCAAAATTGGCATTTCAAACGATCACGGCTCGCGAATCGATTCCACCATCGCCTTCTTTAGTGGCCATAGCAAATAAGACATTACCGACCTTTTGCCGACGGATATCTCAGCGGTCAAGGTCATGCCCGGCAACAATCGGGCGCCATCAGCCATATTCGCGAGCTTCGTCTCGGAAAGCGCTACACGACTCAAATAGTAAACCTCGGCTCCCTCATTGCTCGGACGAAAGGCATCACCGCTGATGGTGCGCAGCGTTCCTTTCAGGCCACCATGTTTTTGAAACGGGAACGCATCAAACTTGACCTGCGTGTCTGCATTCAATCTCAGATAGCCGACATCAGACGGACTGATATGCACTTCGGCCTCCAACTGATTCGTTACCGGTACAAGGGTGATCAGGCGTTCGGCCGCCTGGACTACCGAGCCTTGCGACAAGGTACCAATCTCAAGCACAACCGCCTCAGCCGGCGCAGTAAGGATGACCAGTGTCGATCGCCTATCGGCTTTCTGCAATTGTTCCCGCAACGAATCTACCTCACGGGTAATCGTCAATAGATCTTCCATTAGCTTTTGCCGCCAGCCCTGACGAAAAGCGGCCAATTCAGATTCAAGGCCCGCTAATTCGCGCAGAAGCTCCTTTTCGCGATTTCTCGCCGCGACGAGTTCGCGCTCTACGCCTAGGCGCCTGTCCTGCGATTCAAACAACCGTTGGCGGATCGAGTATTTTTGCTCCAGCAACTGTTCTTGCAGACCTTCTGCCTCGCCCACAACCTTGAGTTGCGCTACAACCGCTGCTTGATCGCGGCGATTCGTTTCCAGGGCGGCTCGCGCCCGAGAGACGCTCTCCTGATACTTTTGTAGTTGCGATTGATATGCCAATCTTCGCTCTGCCGCCAACTGCGCCTGCAGTCGACTGTCAGCATCGTCAGTAGGCTCAGGCGCCATTACCTTGCCCGAAAGGTCACCCTCAATCCAGCGCGCCTGGATCTCCATACTACGCAGCCGCGTACGCAATTGGGCTTCGTCGGCTGCACTGAAAGTTGGATCCAGCGTCGCGAGCTTATCGCCCTTGCGTACCAGTTGGCCGATCTTGACATCGATGCTCTTGATGATCGACGTCTCCAGTGGTTGGACAACTATATTTGGCGACGGCGTTACCAAGCGCCCTCTTGTTGAGACAATCACATCAATCTCGGAAACTGTCGCCCAGATAAGGAAGACGGCAAGTGCCGCCAAAAGCAGGTGCAGGGTAATTCTTGCCGTGACCGGCAAAGGTCGCCGCAAGATCTCATCCGCATCCGGCAAAAATTCGATAACTGAAGTTTCTACCGCACGCTGCGGGCTACGCGCCTGGCGTTCCTTCGCCTTACTCACAGGTGGCTGCTCTGTTGATTCCACAGCTGCCGGTAAACCTCGCAGCGTTTGAGTAGTTCATCATGCTTACCGATATCCGCCAGCTTCCCCTGCTGCATTACCAAAATCGCATGCGCATTGACGAGGGTTGAAAGCCGATGGGAGATCATGATGACGGTACGACCCACGGCGATCTTCCCGAGATTTTGGATAAAAATGGACTCACTTTCCGGATCAAGGGCACTCGCCGCTTCATCAAGAATCAGTATTCGCGGTTTGACTAGCAAGGAACGCGCAATCGAAAGGCGTTGTTTCTGCCCTCCGCTGAGGTTGGAGGCATTTTCTTCCAGTAGCGTGTCATAACCCATTGGAAGACGCTCGATGAACTCCTCAGCACCGGAAGCGCGCGAGGCGGCAACAATTTCCTCAAACGTTGCATCCGGCTTTGTCATCGCGATGTTCTCGCGGACCGTACCCCGGAACAAAAAGTTCTCCTGCATTACCACACCTACCTGGCGGCGCAAATGCGGCAAGTCGATTTCGCGCGCATCAACGCCATCAAAGCGAATAATTCCTTCATGCGGCGGGTAAAGCCCCTGTATCATTTTTGCTATCGTTGTCTTGCCGGAACCACTGCGCCCGACGATACCGACGACAACACCCGCCGGCAAGTGGAAGTTCGCCCGATCGAGCGCATTGATGCTGGCACCAGGATATTTGAAAGTCACATCTTCGAAACTAAGCTCCCCCTTGAGTTGAGGCCGCAAGCCACCAGCACCGATTCGCCCTTCCGGGGGGCGATTCATGATCTCGCCGAGCATCCGAACCCCTAGCGCCGTTTGTTGGTAGTCGTTGATCAGACCGACAATCTGCAATAGTGGCCCCGTGACCCTCCCCGACAGCATCTGGAAAGCAATCAAAGCACCCACCGACATCGACTGATCAAATACCCCTTGGGCACCAATCACGATGATGGTCACCGGCATCAACTTGCCGAGAAAGTCCGTCAGCGCTCCGCCCGCAATAGACACTTGACCAACCCGGAAGTGGGTCGTGATGGCCTCAGCAGAGAGTTGGTCCCAGTTGCGTCGTTGAATTGGCTCGATCGCGAGCGCCTTGACAGTACGCATGCCATGGATGGTCTCCACCAGTATTGATTGACGCTTTCCTTCAGCCGCATACAAGGCTTCCAATCTACGGCGGTAGGTGGGAAGAATCGCCAAAATGATGCCTGAGATCACGATGGAAAACGCAAGGACAATCAGTGTCAGTTGGAAAGAATAGACAAAAAGCAGTGGAATGAATATCAGTAATGCCGCGGCGTCTAGCGCGGTAAAGAAGACACGGCCAGTAAGGAAGTTCCGAATCCCTTCGAGTTGCCGCATGTGCTGGGTAATGACGCCCGCCGTGGTTGACTCAAAGTAGTCAATCGGCAATGACAGCAGATGCCCAAAGGCCCGCCGGGTAATCTGCATATCAACTTTATTTGTTGCCGCGAGAAGGAGAAATTGCCGCACGTAGCCGAAGACTGAATCGAATACCAGAGCGATTCCGACCCCGACAGCGAGCACCCACAAGGTCGACGAACTCTGATGTGGCAGAACCTTGTCGATCACGTTCTGGAAGAACAAAGGCGTAGCCAACCCAAGCATCTGCAAAGCGACTGCAGCGAGTGCAATGTCGCGAAACGCAGTACGCTGCTTGAGAATTTCCGGTATGAACCAGCGAAAACTAAAGGGCTGATGCGTATCCAGGAACGAGAAAGTGCGCTTGAGGAGGATGACTTCACCACCCCATAAGCGATTGAACTCGTCCGCTCCGAGTAACGCTACTGCCCCGATATCAGCAGCAGGATCGAGTATGGCGATCTTCGCCACACCGTCATCCCCCGCCCGCGCGCCCACGACAATCACCCCAGCGCCATCTTTCAGGCGTGCAATGAGCGGAAACACACCTCCTTGTGCCAACAAGCCCTTCCAGTTCAGTTTGACGCTCTTGGCCTTCAACCCGATATCAGTTGCCATCTGCAACAGCTTGGCTGTTTTGGGCTCCTCATCGGCCTGCGCGTAATCGTGGATTAAGCGCTCGGGGTTGACGATGACACCATGGTGCTGGCCGATGGCTGCAAGGCACTGAATTACGGTGTTTGAAGGTGGTTCGGACATTTAATGTAAGCACTACTCAGAGGCTGATCAAAAATTGACCGAGCACATTCCATGCCAAAGTAACCGAGCAGTGCTGCCAGAGCTCTTTATCAGGTCCGCGACGTTCTACAAGTAGTGATCCAAGGTTCCAGCCATCGGGGCCCAGTTCGATCCGATGAGCAAGGCCGCTCCAGCACGGGTATATCCTGTACCAGCATCATCATTGCCAGGTCACCCAGCCACTACTGCAGGAACAATTGGGAGAGAGGGGCATCGAGATATCCGCTGGCCACATTGATGCATTGCTCAGTAGCGGCAAAGAGTCCTTCCACAAGGAAAAGGACGAGTTGCTGAGGGTCGGTCTGGAAGTCAGTCGTTCCATCACGGTCGATGACTCCGGTGCGCGTCACCGGGGCAGGAACGGCTACGTGACACAGATTGGCAATGAACTGTTCGCCTGGTTCGCCAGCACGGAGAGCAAGAGCCGGATCAACTTTCTTGAATATCTTCACGCCGGTGCGATGACCTACCAGATCACCGAGGCAGCCTTGGCCTACATGAATGAACAAGGATTGGCAGAAGGGATGCGCCAGCAACTGCGTCTGTCGGCGCCGGTGTGAAAGCGGACGGCATAAGCCGACGTAGAACTGGCGTATAGGAATCGGCGATAGTGGTGGGTGGAGGTGAAGCTGGAGGTGTAAAGGATTAAGC
>CAISUK010000525.1 GCA_903888645.1 uncultured Pseudomonadota bacterium
TGTTGACCTTGGCCGCGATGCTCTGGCGCACCGCGAGCAGGCCGGAATGGAAGTAGGTGCCGTCGCCGAGGTTGGCGAAGACGTGGTTGTCGGTGCAGAACGGCGCCTGGCCGACCCACGGCACGCCCTCGCCGCCCATCTGGGTGAAGGTGCTGGTCTGGCGGCCCATCCACAGGGCCATGAAATGGCAGCCGATGCCGGCCATCGCGCGCGAACCTTCGGGGACCCGGGTCGAGGTGTTGTGCGGGCAGCCCGAGCAGAACCACGGCTGGCGGTCGCCGACCGCGGTGCCGGACGGCGAAGCCAGCGCGCGTTCGCGGCGCTCGATCATCGCCAGCCGCTCGTCCATCCGCCGCGCGGTGTCGGCGTCGACACCCAGCCGCTTCAGGCGCTTGGCGATCGCCTTGGCGATGATCGCCGGACTCAGGTCGGCCTGCGGCCGCAGCAGCCAGTGCTGGCTCGGGTTCGGCATGCTCCATTCGCCGCCGGACTGTTCGCCGGGGATCTCGTCGAACTTGCCGAGGATGTCGGGCCGCACGTCGGCGCGCCAGTTGTACAGCTCTTCCTTCAGCTGGTACTCGATGATCTGGCGCTTCTCCTCGACGACCAGGATCTCGCGCAGGCCTTGCGCGAATTCGCGGGTGATCGTCGCCTCCAGCGGCCAGACGACGCCGACCTTGTGCAGCCGGATGCCGAGCTGCCGGCAGGCGGCATCGTCCAGGCCCAGGTCGGCCAGCGCCTGGCGGGTGTCGTTGAAGGCCTTGCCGCTGGCCATGATGCCGAAGCGGGCGCTGGCGGAGTCGATCACGGTGTGGTTCAGCCGGTTGGCGCGGACATAGGCCAGCGCGGCGTACCACTTGTAGTCCATCAGCCGGGCTTCCTGCGCCATCCGGTCGTCGGGCCAGCGGATGTGGACGCCGCCTCCCGGCATCTCGAAATCCTGCGGCAGGATGATGTTGACCCGCGCCGGGTCGACGATCACCGACGCCGACGACTCGACGACCTCCTGGATCGTCTTCACGCCGGCCCCGACGCCGGCGAAGCGGCTCATCGCGAAGGCGTGCAGGCCCAGGTCCAGGATTTCCTGCGCGCTGGCCGGGAAGAAGACCGGCAGGCCGCAGGCCTTGAAGATGTGGTCGCTCTGGTGCGCGGCGGTGCTGCTCTTGGCCACATGGTCGTCACCTTGTGATATAAAATGATATAAATATTCCCATCAGGAATCTTCCGTCAAGAGATTCAAGGGGTTAACCCTGCCCGTAAACATTCCCAAAATTCACGAAGGAGCGCTTCGCTGAAGCGGAGTTTGTTCAGCTCCCGATCTCCATGCATAAAGAGCGTTCTGGAAAGCAGAACACCTGAATTTTTTCTGGCAATCGCCATACAGAGCATACCGACAGGTTTTTCAGGAGAGCCTCCCGACGGGCCCGCAATACCCGTTGTCGAAAGGGCAAAATCGGCGCCGCTTTTTTCAAGACACCCGAGGGCCATTGACCGGGCAACCTCTTCGCTCACCGCGCCGAACGTTTCGATAAGCTCCCCTGCAACTCCAAGACTCTTCTCTTTTGCCTGGTTACTGTAAACCACAAAGCCCTGAAGAAACCAGGCGGATGAACCGGGAACATCCGTCAACCGGCTTGCCACCAGACCCCCGGTACACGATTCAGCAACAGCGACCGTAAACCCTCCGGCAGAAAGCATCCCGCCAATCGTCTCTTCAAGCGAGAGCTCACTGGTTGCATAGATAAACTTCCCGGACTTCTGGACAATGGCATCAACGACATGGCGATTGTCGCGATCAACCTCATCCCGTAAACGACCAATCGTACTGATCATCAGGCTGACGCCTGCAGCATGAGGCAGATAGGCAAGGGTTGTCCCCTCCGGCAGAGCATCTTCAATATCAACAATCATTTCGGCCAGTGTGGACTCGCCGATACCAACCGTTTTTACAGGTGTATGCCGAATGACAGACCGGGAAAGCGCCGAAAACCAGGGAATCACGGTAAGCTCCATCATGGCAGTCATTTCTGAAGGAACGCCTGGCATCAGCACCAGATAGTGGTTCTGAAATCGCTCTCCGCACGGGATAATCATCCCCGCCGCCGATCCTTTTGTATTGGCAATGACTTGAGACCCTTCAATGACCATTGCCTGATCACGGAGTGAATCAGACACCTCCAGCCCCCTCTGTTTGATACGGACAGCCAGATTTGCATAAGCCTCCTCGCTCAGTTCGAGCCCTCTTCCGAGGAGCTGCTGAACGGCCTGTTTTGTACGGTCATCCCTTGTTGGCCCAAGACCTCCCGTAACCAGCACAATATCGGCCCGCTCAAGCGATTCGGCAAACACGGCAAGCATCTCCTCTTCACGATCAGAGCAGGAAACAACCCGGCCAACCGGCACTCCTATCCCGCCAAGAGCTCTGGCCATAAACGCCGCATTGGTATTGACCCTCTGCCCTTTGAGCAGTTCATCGCCGACAGAAACAATTTCTGCACGCATAAAAGTATACTCCTTAAATCAGATAACTGGCAATCCGCAGGATATCGGCAAAAACGCCGCCTGCCGTAACCTCCCCGCCCGCGCCGGGACCCCGGACAACAAGAGGAGTTGCCCGATAACGCTCCGTGGTAAATACCACCATATTTTCAGATCCGCTGAGACCTGCAATCGGGCTTGCAAGTGAAACCCGTTTAACCCCGATAGATGCTTTGCCATCCCTGATTTCACCAGCATAGGCGATAGTCATGTTCTCTTTGGCGGCCTCTGCTATTGCGTCGGCATACCAGGCATCAACACCCGACAACCGGTCAAGAAACTCCGGAACCGCCATCTCGCCACGATACTCCAGAGGCACAAGGCTCTCACAGGCAACATCGCCGAACTCCAGCGTAAAGCCGAGTTCACGACCGAGAATAAGGAACTTCCGGGCAAAATCAGCGCCTGAAAGATCATCGCGCGGATCAGGTTCGGTATAACCCGCCTCCTGGGCGCGGCGAACTATTTCGCTGAACCGCCCACCCTTGCGAAGTTCATTGAAAATAAAGCTCAACGTGCCGGAAAGAACCCCCTCGATACTGATAATCTTGTCTCCGCTGTTTTTCAGATCATTCAGGGTGTTGATGATCGGCAATCCCGCACCCACATTGGTTTCATAGAGAAAACGGGCATTACTTGTTCTCTGGGCCTCCCTGATGCTCCGGTAGAGCGGCCAGGAGCCGGCCATCCCGAGTTTGTTGGCCGTCACGACGGAAATATTGGAAAGCAGCAAATCGGGGTAAATTTCCGCAACCTTCCCGCTGGCCGTACAATCAACAAAGATGGTGTTATGCAGGTTTTTTTCCTTGATGAGCTGCAGATAGCCTTCAATACCCGGATGACCGGTTCTCGGCAAGAGAGCCGACTGCCAGTTCTGAAGATCAATGCCTTTATTGTCCAGCGCAATATTTCGGGTATTGGCCATTCCGCAAACCACCACATCAAGGTCATTATCCTGTTGCAGATTGAGTCGATGGGCGCTGATCTGGCCAATCAGGCTTTTTGCAATCGTTCCGGTCCCCGCAATAAAGAGATGCACCTTGCGCTGCGAAAGGAAAAACGATTCATGAATACAATTCAGCGCCTTGTCCTCATCATGAGCGTCAATGACGAGAGAGATATTCATCTCGCTGGCACCCTGGGCAACCGAAATAACATTGATGCCGTTTTTGCCAAGGGTCTCAAACAATTGAGCTGAAACA
>CAISUK010000526.1 GCA_903888645.1 uncultured Pseudomonadota bacterium
TCCGCCCGGCGCGGATCGTCGATGGCCGAAGTCAGCGCGATGAAACCGATGTACAGGAAGAACAGGATCAATTCGGACGTCAGGCGCGCATCCCACACCCACCAGGCACCCCACATCGGCTTGCCCCAGAGCGCCCCGGTCCATAGCGACAGAAACGCGAACAGCGCACCAGTCGGGGCCAGCGCCGACACCATCATTCCCGACAAGCGGGTATTCAGCGTAATGCCGATCGCCGCCCAGCCAGCCATCACCACGTAGATGAACATCGACATCCACGATGCCGGCACATGAATGAAGATGATCCGATAACCTTCGCCCTGCTGCGCGTCGGTCGGCGCGACAAAAAAACTCAGCCACAAGCCGGCGATGCCGAGCAGCGCCGCGGCCGCGGCAAACCACGGCCACAGCTTTCCGGCCAGTGGATAGAAGGTCTGCGGCGAAGCAAACTTGAACCAGTTGATCAGTCGATTACTCATTATTCCAATGCAATACGCAATGCCGCCGTGGTCGCCCACGGCGCGAAAAATACTGCCAGCACCAACAGCGCTGCCAGCAGCGACAAATGTCCTCCGGCACCCAGACCGGCAATGTCGGCCTCAACCGCGCCAGCGCCGAAAATCAGCGCCGGGACGTACAACGGCAACACCAGCAGCGACAACAGCACGCCACCGCCGCGCACGCCCAAGGTCAGGGCTGCGCCGATGGCGCCGATCAAACTCAGCAACGGCGTGCCGATCAGCAGCGACGCCATCAACACCAACATCGCCCGCGCACTGAGGTCAAACTGCAGGCCCAGAACCGGCGCCAACAGCACCAGCGGCAGGCCCGATACCAGCCAGTGCGCCAACACCTTGCCACTCACCAGCAAAGCCAAGGGCGTCGGCGACAAGGCCATCTGCTCCAGCGTGCCGTCCTGATGGTCTGCGGCGAACATCCGGTTCAGCGACAGCATCGCCGCCAGCAATGCCCCCACCCACAGCACACCGGGCGCGATCTTGCGCAGCATGTCGGTCTCTGGACCGATGCCAAGCGGGAACAGACTGCTGACGATGGCGAAAAAAAACAGCGCCGTCAGCACCTCGCTCTTGCGCCGCATCGCCAGCAACCAATCGCGCCGGATAACAGCCCAAAAGGCGCTCATGCAGCCAGCCTCAACGCACTGCCACTACCACCCAAGTTCACCGCCTGGTGGCTGGTAAACAGGGCCATGCCGCCATTTTGCAAATGCTCGGCAATGATAGCGCAGAGCATGTCCACCGCCCGGACGTCGAGGGCAACGAAAGGTTCGTCCAGTACCCACAATTTCGCCAGACTGGTCAGCAATCTGGCCAGCGCCACGCGCCGCTTCTGGCCTTGCGAGAGAAAGCGTGCCGGCAGATCTTCGCGCCCCTTCAAGCCCAAGCGTTGTAGCGCCTTCAGCGTGACCGCCTCGTCCAGCGATTGCCCGCCGAGTGCCGCACCGATGCGCAGATTCTCCAGCGCCGTCAGTTCTTCCTTTATACCGCCGGCATGCCCGAGATAGAGCAGGTCGGCGCGGTATTCGTCACCGATATCGCCGACAAGTTCCCCGTTCCAGCGAATTTCGCCCTCGGGCATGTGCAGCAGTCCGCAAACCATGCGCAGCAGACTCGTCTTGCCGGCACCGTTCTCGCCCTCGACCTGCAGCCACTGCCCGGCACCCAGAGAGAAGCCGACGCCCTCAAAGAGGCGGCGATCGCCGCGCACGCAGGCAAGGTTGACGGCTGTCAGCATGATGGCTGTCGTTCGGGAGGTCGCATTGTGCCGCAAGCGAAAAAGGCGTTGGCACTTCTCGAGAAAATTGGACGGCCGCCCGTCGGGAGCTCCCGACGGCGGAAAACCTTCGATGATACAGGGAAACGAGCACGCTTGGCGGCACCAAAAACGCTGGCCAATGATGGCTAAACGGTCGATATCGAGTCTGCATGCGGCGCGCGGTGCGACAATTTGCCGCAGGGTCGCCCGCCGATAATCGTTTACCATAATCGCCTGGAATTTCCCCTCACTTCATTAGCAAGGAACAATCATGCAAGCCGCCGTTTTGCGTACCACTGCAGCGATTCCTCTTCTCCTTTCGGCTGTCTTTGCGCCGCTGACGGCGTTCGCCTGCGCCAGTTGCGGTTGCTCGCTGAGTTCCGACTGGGACAGTCAGGGTGTTTCGTCAAGTCAGGGGTTCAAGCTGGATTTGCGCTACGACTACGTCAACCAGAACCAGTATCGCAGCGGCAGCAAGGCTGTCTCCTACGACCCGGCGACCGGCCAGGAAAACGAGACTTATACCCGAAATCACTATTACACGGTCGGTCTTGATTACTCGTTTGCCTCGGTGTGGGGCGTCAATGTGCAGCTGCCTTACATTGTGCGCAAGCATGAAACGCTTGGCGTTCCGGGCGAAGATGGTTTTGGTGAATCGACTTTACAGGACACGAAAAAGATTGGCGACGCGAAGGTGATATTCCGCTACGCCGGCTTCTCAGACAGAAACTTTGGGATTCAGGCTGGCCTGAAATTCGCGACCGGCAGCCATACGGAAACGTTTACCAGCGGCCCCGGTGCAGGGGTTAGCGTTGACCCCGGTCTCCCGCCAGGCGCGGGAAGCACCGATCTCATTCTCGGTGCTTTCTATTCCGGATCAATCAACCGCGACTGGGACTATTTCACCCAGGGAATTTATCAGACGGTGGTGAAACACACTGGCGACTACAAGCCGGGCCATTCGCTGAACGTCAATTTCGGCGTGCGCTATCAGGGCTTCGAAAGCATCACGCCGCAGCTGCAGATCAATACGCGCTTCATCAGCAAGGACAATCTTGGCGATGGCACGGGAGCCTTCACAATCGACGACAATACCGGCGGCCGGATCGCCTACCTGAGTCCCGGCGTCACCGTTCCGGTGGGCGACAAGGTCAAGCTATTCGCCTTCGTCCAACTACCGATCTACCAGCATCTCAACGGCTACCAGCTGGCGCCGAAATACACCGCCTCGCTGGGCGCGCGCATCGGCTTCTGAACGCTGCTTTTATTTAGCGCCCAGCAAGGGCGTGATGTCTTTCTCCAGGCTGGCCTCGTCGAGGCCAGCCTCGCCATACCAGCCGTCGCGCCGCAATATGCCATCGCGATCGACGACAAAGCTTAGCGGCAGCCGCCAGATGCGCCCATATCCCTTGAACGCGGCGTTGCGCGACAGCGCCGCATCGAAACTGAACTCCTTCATGACTGCGCTCACTTTGGCGTCGTCGGCCGGATCGTCCATGCTCACCGCAATAACGCGCAAGCCGTCGCTATGATGCTTGCGGTAGAAGGCTTCGATGGCCGGCATTTCCTTGCGGCACGGCTCGCACCACGTCGCCCAGAAATGCACCAGAACAACCTGATTGCTGCCGGCCGCGACGAAGTTTTCGCCACTCAATAATTTCGCTGTGAAGGCCGGCGCCGGCTTGCCCTCTTCAATGGCATGGGCGGCCAGCGAGACAAACAAGCTTATTGCCAATGCGAACAGGCGGCGTAGATTCATGGAGTTTCCTTCAATGCAAAACGAGCGCAAGTGCAATACTGATGAAGCCGATCGCGGCAACATTGCCAAACAATACGATGGAGGCGACCTTGTCGGGCTCCTGACGATAGCGCTCGGCAAACATGTAATTCAGTACCGCCGGAGGCAGCGCACCAAACAACAGCAGCATATCAGCCTGGCGCGGTTCCAGTCCAAACAGTGGTGCCGTCGCTGCTGCAATCGCCATGCCGGCCAAGGGAGTCGCCACCGCACCGAGCATGCCAGCGCCGGCCGTATGCCAATTGGCTTCCGTCAAACGCACCCCCAGCGAAAAGAGCATCAAGGGAATGCAAATTTCGCCAATCATGCGGATCGCCTGCAGCAAAGGCGGCCACAATTCGATCCCGGAAATACTGAAGGCCAGACCGCCCAGCCCGGCCAGCAGCACGGGAATACGCCAGAGTGTCGCCAGGCGGGCGTGATGATTGAGCAGCCAGGCGCCAAAGGAGAAATGCAGCAGACTGGTCACCAGGAACAACACCACCGCGCCGGGCAGTGCCACATCGCCGAACGCCAGCACCAGCAGCGGCAAGCCCATGTTGGCGGAATTCTTGAACATCATCGGCGGCAACAGGGTCTTGGCCTGCACGCCAAACAGCCGGCACAGCGGCCAGCCGAGCAGCCCCGAGCCGAGCACGACAGCGGCTCCGGCGAGCGCCAGCGGCCCGTAGAGTCGCAAATCGTAGGAACGACCGGCCAGGGCCGCAAACACCAGCGCCGGCGTGAATACGTCCATGTTCAAACTGTTGGCAGCCGCCATGTCGGGGCGCTTCACCCTCCCGTAAACCCAGCCCGCCAACACGATCGCGAAAATCGGGAAAACGATGGCGACGATGCGCAGCAGCATCAGAGAACGT
Organism: uncultured Pseudomonadota bacterium; assembly: GCA_903888645.1. GTDB lineage: Bacteria > Pseudomonadota > Gammaproteobacteria > Burkholderiales > Rhodocyclaceae > CAISUK01. The sequence goes on from CAISUK010000526.1 coordinate 4,429, forward strand.
AGCGGGCCAGATCCTCGCTGCGTGCCAGTTCGGCCAGACGGGCGTCTACGTAAGCGGCATCGACATGAACCGTGTCGGCGACGCGTCTGCCGGCCTCGAAGGAGACGTCTTCGAGCAGTTTCTCCATGACGGTGTAGAGGCGACGGGCGCCGATGTTCTCGGTTTTTTCGTTGACCTGGAAAGCGATTTCAGCGAGGCGGCGAATGCCCTCGGGCGTGAATTCAACGGTCACGGATTCGGTTTCGAGCAGCGCCTGATATTGCCGCGTCAGACAGGCATCGGTCTGCGTCAATATGCATTCAAAATCATCGACGGACAAGGAGTCGAGTTCAACGCGAATGGGAAAGCGTCCCTGCAACTCCGGGATTAGGTCAGAAGGTTTGGCAAGATGAAAAGCGCCGCTGGCGATAAAAAGAATGTGATCGGTTTTGATCATGCCGTACTTGGTCGACACCGTGGTGCCTTCGACCAGCGGCAGCAAGTCGCGCTGCACACCCTGGCGAGAGACATCGGCGCCGTGCATCTCCGATCTTGAGGCGATCTTGTCAATCTCGTCGAGAAAGACAATGCCGTTCTGCTCGACGTTGCGCACCGACTGCGTCTTCACTTCCTCATCATTGATCAGCCGCGCCGCTTCCTCGTCGGTCAGGGCTTTCATGGCCTCGCGGATTTTCATCTTGCGCACCTTGCGCTTGCCACCGCCGACGTTCTGGAACATGCCCTGAATCTGCTGAGTCAGCTCCTCCATGCCCGGCGGCGCAAAGATTTCCATAGAGGCGCTCGACGCGGCCACTTCGATCTCGATCTCCTTGTCGTCGAGTTCGCCTTCGCGGAGCATCTTGCGAAATTTCTGCCGCGTTGCCGAGTCATCGGTTGTTTTGGCTTCCGTAAACCCGACGCTTCGTGCCGGTGTCAGCAAGGCGTCGAGAACGCGGTCTTCGGCGGCATCGGCGGCGCGGTCCTGCACCTTGCGCATGGCTGCTTCGCGACCGTCCTTGATGGCCGTTTCGACCAGATCGCGGATGATGGTATCGACATCGCGGCCAACATAGCCGACCTCGGTAAACTTGGTGGCTTCGATCTTGATGAATGGCGCATTGGCCAGCCGCGCCAGGCGCCGCGCGATCTCGGTCTTGCCGACACCAGTGGGGCCGATCATCAGAATATTCTTCGGTGTGATTTCGCTGCGCAGCGGCTCAGCTACCTGGGCGCGTCGCCAACGGTTGCGCAAGGCGATGGCAACAGCGCGCTTGGCCCGCGACTGGCCGACGATGTGCTTGTCGAGTTCCGAGACAATCTCGGCCGGAGTCATCTGTGTCATTGGCAATCTCAGTGAGGGGTTAGGAGTGAGGGGTGAGGAGTTAAGAGCGGGGGCGGTGATTGCTGCGGGAACCCCTCACTCCACACTCCTTACCCCTCACTGCAGTTCTTCGATGACGTGGTTCTGGTTGGTATAGATGCAGAGATCGCCGGCAATGACGAGTGATTTCTTGACGATATCGGCAGGGGAGAATTCTGTGTTCTCGAGCAGACCGCGCGCTGCTGCCTGGGCATAAGGCCCGCCGCTGCCGATGGCGACGATGCCGAACTCCGGTTCGAGCACATCGCCATTGCCGGTAATGATCAGCGAGACTTCCCGATCGGCCACCGCCAGCATGGCCTCCAGCCGGCGCAGCATGCGGTCGGTACGCCAGTCCTTGGCCAGCTCAACGGCCGAACGCAACAGATTGCCCTGATGCTTGTCGAGCTTGGCTTCGAAGCGCTCGAACAAGGTAAAAGCGTCGGCCGTGCCGCCGGCGAATCCAGCCAGAATTTTCTCGTTGTAGAGCCGCCGCACCTTGCGTGCGCTGGCCTTGACGACAATGTTGCCGAGCGTGACCTGGCCGTCGCCGCCAAGGGCGACGCGATTGCCGCGCCGCACGGAAAGAATCGTGGTGCCGTGGTATTGATCCATGGGGTGCTCAAAGTGTTAAGGCTGGAGTAGACCGGATCGAACCGGTCAGGCGTTCAGAAGGTCAACCGTTCAATTTCGCCGCAAATGGATTTCCGCCATCTGGGCGATACCGAGAATTTCGAAAAGACCCAGGACGAGATGACTGAGGCCACATATACGCACGTGCTTTCCGGCCAGCTGCAATCTCGACACGGTATTGAGAAGTTGCCCGGCGCTGACGAAATCGATGCGGCTCAAGTTGCTGGTATCGATCGTCACCGTTGCCATGCCCTCGCCGTATGACTGCAAACTAGCGAAGGCATCCGCCGTGGCGCTGACGATTTCACCTTCCAGCGGATAGCCCTCTTCACCATGGGGATCGCCTTCAGCTGTTTCCTGTCGTTCCAGCGCGGCTGCGACGACCGGCTTCGACTTCGGCGTTTCCCAGGCCGGCGGCGAAACCTCGAAAGTAATCGCGTAATTGACGGCGGCATCTTCGTACTCGTCATGCCGGGCTTGCCGCTGATAGAGTTCGAGCAATAGCAGCCAGCTTTGCTCGTTTTCACGCTGACCGACGACGATCTTGCGCGCCAGCAGCTCGATCAGACGATCGGCACCCGACACGGCAATTTCATTGCGATTTTTCCTGATCTGGCGAAAGCCATTCAGCAGCAACGTACAGCCATCGTTATCGGCGTCGCCCAGTCTGGCGAGATCGAGCCGCGCATTGGCGTTCGCCGCCGCCAACTGCGACAGCTGAGCCAATTGTTCCGCTGCCCCGGCATCGAGGCTGCCGGTAAGCACCAGCGCCGCCTTCTTACCGCTCGCAGTTGGCGCCAGCACGGCGCCCGCGGTGGGCCCCATCCAGGCCGGCGGCGATGTCTCGAAACGTGCCGCGTACTTGAGCGCCAGCGCCTCGAAAGACTCGCGCCGACCGAGTCGTTGATACAGCTCGAAGAGCATGCCCCAGGCGCGCGCCGCCGACGCACCCAAATCTTCACCGGGGACGACTTCCTCGAGCACGACAGAGGCAGCCGCAGACTGGTCATTGGCATGCAGCATTGCCGCTTCTTCGACCGCCGGATGCCTCTCGCCGGCGGCATGATCGATCTCGAAGCTGGCGCCGCCGAAGGAAGAAACTTCACTCAGAATACTGAGTTCGGCAAAAGCCGGCGGTGACGAATCCTGGCTTGTATCGGCCCGTGAGTCGCCGCCACTCTTTGCGTCCCTGGCATGCCCAGACGCCGCTCCCTTGGCCGTTGTCCGTTTCAGTTCGGCCCTTGGCTGCGGAGTATTCTTCTTGGTGAAAAAGGAAAAGACCACGATGTTGGTGGAATCGCAAATAAAGCGGCAAGAATGAGCGAGAGCGTCTTTTAGCATAGACCGGGCCATGGCGCAATTTGCGCTGAAAGCCACCACCGGACGGGTGTCGCCCGATCGCGAAAAGGGCCGGTATGCTTACTTGATCTGGCAGAGCAGACCCTTCAGATATTCGCCTTCAGGAAAAGCCAGCGATACCGGATGATCGGCACCCGGACCGAGGCGGCGGAGAATCCGCGCATCGACCTCGGCGTCGAGCGCCGCACCGGCGACGATCTTCTGGAACAAATCCGGCGAGATGCCGCCCGAGCAGGAATACGTCAACAGCATGCCGCCGGGATTGAGCAGGCGGAAGGCGAACATGTTGATGTCCTTGTAGGCCCGCGACGCCCGTTCGGCGTGGGCTGCCGATGGCGCAAACTTCGGTGGATCGAGGACGATCATGTCGAAGCGCTCGCCGGCCTTGTGCAGGGAGCGGAGCGTCTCGAACACATCGGCATCGCGCCACTCGGCACGGCCGGCCGAGAGCTGCGGATTGATGGCAAGGTTGCGTCGGGCTCGCTCCACCGCCGGGCCGGAGCTGTCGATCGAAAGCACGCTGGCGGCGCCGCCGGCCAGCGCCTGCAGCGAGAAACCACCGGTATAGCAAAAACAATTGAGGACGCTCCGCCCGCCCGCAAGCTGCATTGTCAGCAGGCGGTTTTCGCGCTGGTCGAGATAGAAGCCGGTCTTGTGTCCGGCAAGGATGTCCACGCCATAATTGACGCCGTGCTCGCTGATGACAATGTCACCGTCCGGGGCACTGCCGTGGCGCCAGCCGGTCTCCGGGCCGAGCCGCTCCAGGCCGCGCACTTCGGAATCGGAACGCTCATAGACGCCGGCGCAACCGGTAGCCGCCACCAGCCCTGTGACAATGGCATCACGCCATTTTTCTGCGCCGGCACTGGTCAGTTGCACGACGACGGTATCGCCATAGCGATCGGCGATCACGCCGGGCAAGCCGTCCGATTCGGCGTGGATCAAGCGCACGCCTTGCTGGCCCTGCAGTTCAGGAAGGTCGGCGCGGCGCGCCACGGATTCGGCGATGCGGCGCTTGAAGAAAGCGTGGTCGATGATTGCAGCCGGATCGAAACTCCAGACGCGGGCGCGAATTTGCGAGGCCGGGCTCCAGGCCGCCCTGGCCAATTCGCGACCGTCGGCAGCCTGCACCGTCACGGTGTCGCCGGCACGGGCACGGCCATCGAGCTTGGCCACGGATGCCGCGAAAACCCACGGATGGCGGCGAAACAGCGAACGTTCCTTGCCGGAAGCGAGGACGAGTTGAGCCATGGGAGGAGGTCTTCAACCTGCAGTAAAGGGCCGCCATGATGGCCTAGCGCTCTGCTTCAGGCAAGCGCAGCGCAAGCATTTTCAATGGCATGTGGCGGTGGTTGCAACCCGCGACGCATGGCGGCGATTTACAATATGAAAAATTTCAACGCTGCCGAGACCAACAAATCCGGACGCCACCGGCGCCATCGCAATCAGGGGGAATCACCATGCCAAACTACACCACTGCTGCCATCCGCACTGTCGCCCTGGTCGGGCACGGCGGTTCCGGCAAGACCACGCTGGCCGAGGCCTTGCTGCTTCAGGCCGGCGCCATCAAGGCCGCCGGCAGCGTCGAGAAAGGCAGCACGGTATCCGATCACGACCCGCTGGAAAAATTGGCCGGGCATTCGTTGCAGTCATCCCTTGTCAATTTCCCATGGCGCGATACCCATGTGCATTTGATCGACACGCCCGGTTATCCCGATTTTTCCGGGCAGGCGATCGAGGCTCTGGCTGCCGTCGAAACGGCCCTGGTGGTAATCAACGCGCAGACCGGCATCGAGCTGGCCGCCGAGCGCATGATGCGCTGGGCTGGGAATCGCGGCCTGGCGCGGATGATCGTCATCAACAAGATCGACGCCGACAATCTGGATCTCGCCGCACTGGTCCAGCAGATTCGCGAGCGCTTCGGTCGCGAGTGCATGCTGCTCGATCTGCCGGCGCATGATCGTCACGATGTGGTCGAGGTACTCGAGCACGCCGATGGCGATGCCGATTTCGCCTCCGTGGCAGCCGCCCATCGCGCGCTGATCGATCAGATCGTCGAGGAAGACGAAAGCCTGCTGGCCCGCTACCTTGAGGAAGGGGCTGACCCGACCTTGGCCGAATTGCACGCCCCGTTCGAACAGGCCTTGCGCGCCGGTCACCTGATTCCCATCCTGTTCTGTTCGGCAAGAACCGGTGCCGGCGTGCGCGAATTGCTCGACGCGCTCAGCGCACTGGCGCCGAATCCAGCCGAAGGCAATCCGCCGCCGTTCTATCGTGGCGAGTTGGCCGACGCAAGCTCTGCGGCATTCCATGCCCAGCCCGATCCGTCCCTGCATGTGCTGGCGCATGTGTTCAAGGTCATCATCGACCCGTTTGTCGGCAAGATGGGCGTCTTCCGCGTCTATCAAGGAACGGTGACCAAGGACAGCCAGTTGTTCGTCGGCAGCGGCAAGAAACCCTTCCGCGTCGGGCATCTGTTCATGTTGCAGGGCAAGGATTACGTCGAAGTCGATACGCTGGTACCCGGCGATATCGGCGCTGTCGCCAAGGTCGAGGAGATCGAATTTGACGCAGTGCTGCACGACTCGCATGACGAAGACCACATTCATCTCAAGCCCTTGGACTTTCCCAAGCCGATGCAGGGGCTCGCCGTCGAAACCAAGCGCAAGGGCGACGAGCAGCGGCTCTTCGAAGTGCTGCACCGGCTCGAAATGGAGGATCCCTGTTTCAGCGTCGAACGCCACCCCACCACCAACGAAACGGTAATCCGCGGCCTCGGCGAAATGCACCTCAAGTCGAAGCTGGAGAAGATGGTCCAGCAGTACAAGCTGGAAGTCACCACCAGCCCGCCGCAGATTCCTTATCGCGAAACCATCATGGGCAAGGCCGAAGGCCACTTCCGTCACAAGAAGCAAAGCGGCGGCGCCGGCCAGTTCGGCGAAGTGCACTTGCGCATCGAACCGCTGGCCCGCGGCGGCGGCTTTGAATTTGTGGACAGCGTCAAGGGTGGCGTCATACCCGGCGTGTTCATGCCGGCAGTAGAGAAGGGCGTGCGCAAGGCGCTGGCCGACGGTGTCGTCGCCGGTTTCCCTGTCGAAGACATCCGTGTCACGGTGTTTGACGGCAAGACCCACGCCGTCGATGGCAAGGAAGTCGCCTTCATCACGGCCGGGCGCAAGGCCACCATAGAGGCCATTCGCGTCGCCTCGCCGATCGTGCTGGAACCCATTGTGAATATCGAAGTGGTCGGGCCGGAAGCCGCAATCGGCGACCTGACCGGCGATCTCTCCGCCAAGCGCGGCCATATCACCGGCACTGACTCGCGCAACGCCGACATGGCCTCCATTGGCGGTCAAGTGCCGCTGGCCGAATTGACCGACTATCAGTCACGACTGAAATCGCTGACGGGCGGACGCGGTGCCTACAGCATCGAGTTCAGCCACTACGCCCAGGTTCCGCCACAAACGCAGAACCAGCTGGCGGCAAAATTCCGTCCGCGCGACGACGACGAGCAGTAGACCATTGGCTTTTTTCTGACCCCGACCGGCAACCGGTCGGGGGTTGGTTTGTGCATCGCACAGGCCAGCGGCTAACTCCCGCAATGTCAGGCCCAGAACGGGTTTCCGCCAATTTTCTCCACGATCAGACAGCAGGCTCGACCGGGCTTTTTTGGTCGCCTATGACTTTCGACATAAGACCTTTGTATTAATACTTTTGGGTAATTGTCAAATTAATGAGGCTTCATATAATTTCCTCGCAAGCTTTTTGCGGCGGGCCGTTGAAGTCTGGTCGCTTGAATGGCTCGCTTTACCTCGAATTTCATTTATACGATTCAAACTAACTTTCAAAATTGGAGACTTAGAATGAAGAAAAAAATTGCAATCGCCATCGCTGCTCTTGGATCTGCCGTTGTCACTCCCGCCGCAATGGCGTCCGATGGTTGTAGCGGTCTGCCCAGCTACTCTGATCTCAAAACCGCCTTGCATAACGCAACCTTCGCTAACACTCAAGACGTGACAAAACCGGGCGGAAATGGCGGGTTCAACCTACACATGTGGGGCACCGTGGTGAACCGCGATGGCGTCGTCTGCGCAGTTGCTTTCACTGGCGGAGATCGTGGTGACCAATGGCCGGGCAGCCGGGTCATTTCGGCCCAGAAAGCTAACACTGCCAATGCATTCAGCCTGCCTGGCTTGGCGCTTGCCACTGCTAACCTTTACACGGCCGTCCAGCCGGGTGGTTCGCTGTATGGCCTGCAGCACAGCAATCCGGTGGATACTGCGGCCGCATATGCGGGCCCGTCGTCTGCTTATGGCACGAGGTACGATCCGCTGGTGAACCAGAAGAGTGGTGGCGTCAACGTCTTCGGTGGCGGCCTCGCGCTGTATAACAGCGCCGGCAAGTTGATCGGTGCAATCGGCGTGAGCGGCGACAGTTCCTGCGCTGACCACAATGTCGCTTGGCGCGCCCGCAACAATCTGGGCCTCGACCATGTACCCCCCGTCGGTAACATTATTTCCGGCGATTCTGCGCGTCCCGACAACATCGTCTATGACATCACCAACGGCGTCAGCGCCGGCGGTTGGGGTCATCCGGTTTGCAGTGAAGCGGCGAAAGCGTTCGCAGCCTCGCCAGTTGGCTCGACCTATTCCTACAACGCAGGTACCGCCACAAGTCACTTCGACATCACCGCCCCTGCTCTGCCGGCGACGCGTTAATTTGCAGTTCGACAGGCCGGCGCTTCGCGCTACCGATAGATAGCTAAATTCGTCGGTCAATAAGCGCCCTGGCAGCGCTGATTAGGCATTAAAGGCGGCTCTCCTCGGAGGGCCGTTTTCTTGCTGTTTTTGCTTGACGAAGATCATGGATGCTGCACGGTACCCACGGCAAGATTAGCTGCGAGAACGACGGTAATTTTCATCCCATTTCCCCGGCTTCCGTCAGCAATATCAACGCTGGCACCATGAATTTCCGCAATCCGCCGGCATATTGCCAAACCTAATCCAGTTCCCGGCTGATCCTGATCGGCAATCCGATAGAAGCGTTCGAGCACTCGTTCGCGCTGAGCTGCAGGTATGCCCGGACCATCGTCGCTAACCTCCATTAATAAACCTGTTGCATTGCGCCGAACGGCGACGCCAATATGGCTGCCCTGCGGCGTGTAGCGAATGGCGTTATCCACCAGATTGCCGAGCAGCATCGATAGCATGTCGGCATTTCCGTGAACTAGCGGCAAGTCAGCCTCGACGTCCAGTTCCAGCGACTGTCCGCGTTGTAGCGCCAGCGGCGCCAGCTCGGCACAGACCGACTCCGCCACTTCACCCAAATTGAGAGGTTTGAGATTGGGCAAGGCTTGTTCCGGATCGAGCCGGGCCAGCGTCAGCAGTTGCCCGACCAGGCGAATGCCGCGTTCGACGCCGCGCTGCAATTGATCCATGGAGCGCACGCGTTCGTCATCGTTTTCGGCGGCGCGGGCGGCGTGCAATTGCGCCTGGATCGCCGCCAATGGCGTGCGCAACTCGTGCGCGGCGTTGGCAGTAAAGCAGCGTTCGCTGTCGAGGGTATTGGTGACGCGCTCCAGCAACTTGTTCAAAGCCACGACCATGGGGCGCACTTCCTCGGGCGCGCTGTTCGCATCCAGAGGAATAAGGTTATCGGGTTTGCGCGCTTCGATCTCGCGGGTCAGCAACGCCAGCGGGTCGAGGCCTTTATTGATCGACAGCCAGAGCAGCAGGACCAGCACCGGCAACCCAAGCGCCAGCGGGCTGGCCAGGTGGATAACAATGCTTTTCTCGAGGCGATGGCGGACCTCATTGGATTCCGTGACCACCACGCGGAACTGCCGATGGCTATCCCAAACCCCATAGTGGCGCCAGAGTCGGCCGTCCTCGTCGATGCTGTCTGAATAGCCATCCTGCGCTGTCATGGCTTTGGCCGGCGCATTGGCGGAGCGCAGGAGCAAGCCGCCGGTGCTGTTCCAGATCTGGTAGCGCATTCTCTTTTCGTATTCCTGGTGCAGGGAATCGATCA
>CAISUK010000527.1 GCA_903888645.1 uncultured Pseudomonadota bacterium
CCGAAATCCTGGTATTTCTTGCCATGCCACGACTCATGCGCCACGTCTCGCTGGCCGCTATCCTGCTGACGAGTTTTGCCGCTGCCGTCGTGCGCTTTCTGCTCATCGGCTGGTGCGTCGATGCGACCGTCCTGCTGCTGTTTGCCCAAGTGCTGCACGGCCTCACCTTCGGCGCCTTCCACGCTGCCTCGGTCGCCGCGCTCAACAGCTGGTTTGCGCGGCAACACCAGGCACGGGTACAAGCCCTTTATGGCAGCGTCTCCTTCGGTGCCGGTGGCATGCTCGGCGGCCTCCTGGCAGGCCAGGCGTGGGATACGCTGGGGCCAGGAATCACCTTCTCCGCGGCTGCCGCCTGTGCGGCCGGAGGCGGCTGGCTCATTTGGCGCAAACTGCCACGCGGAAAAGCGGCAATGGAAAACGGTTAAGACGAATTTTCTTGCGCGCAATTGCCTGTCGCTTCGGTCTGCGGCGCCTGTTCCAGCTATGCGATAATTCGCGACCTTTTTTGCGCAGCCGCACTGCCCGCTAACTATGCAGCAAACGCTTTATGACCGGCTCTGGGTTAACCATGTCGTCCATACCGAAGAGGATGGCACGGCGCTCCTTTATATCGATCGTCACCTGGTCCATGAAGTCACCAGTCCGCAGGCTTTCGAAGGCTTGAAACTGAGCGGTCGCAAGGTCTGGCGCATTTCATCGATTGTCGCCACTGCCGACCACAACACGCCGACAAGGGATTGGGAGCAAGGTATTGCCGACCCTGTCTCGCGGCTCCAGGTGGAAACGCTCGATGCCAATATCCATGAAGTCGGAGCGTTGGCCTATTTTCCGTTTCGCGATGCGCGCCAGGGGATCGTCCATGTGATCGGGCCGGAGCAGGGGGCGACCTTGCCGGGAATGACTGTGGTCTGCGGGGACTCGCACACCAGCACGCACGGCGCCTTCGCCTGTCTCGCCCATGGCATCGGCACTTCGGAAGTCGAGCATGTGCTGGCGACGCAATGTCTGCTGCAGAAGAAATCCAAGTGCATGCTGGTGCGGGTCGCAGGCCAGACCGGCAAGGGTGTGTCGGCGAAGGACATCGCGCTGGCGATCATCGGCAAGATCGGTACCGCCGGAGGCACCGGTTACGCCATCGAATTCGGCGGCAGCGCCATCCGCGCGCTGTCCATGGAAGGCCGCATGACCCTCTGCAACATGGCAATCGAGGCGGGGGCGCGGGCCGGCATGGTGGCAGTCGACCAGACTACCATCGATTACCTGCAGGGACGGCCGTTCGCACCGCGAGGCGAGTTGTGGGATCGCGCCGTCGCCTATTGGCGCACCTTGCGCAGCGACGACGGCGCGCGCTTCGACGCGGTTGTCGACCTCGATGCCGGTTCGCTCCAGCCGCAAGTGACTTGGGGCACTTCGCCGGAAATGGTCGCCACGATCGCCGGTGCAGTCCCTGCGCCGGAGGATTTTGCCGATCCGGTCACGAGCGAAGGGGTTGCCCGTGCCCTGCAATATATGGGTCTGGCGCCGCGCACACCAATCAAGCAGATCTCGATCGACAAGGTGTTCATTGGCTCCTGTACCAATTCTCGCATCGAGGATTTGCGTGCCGCAGCGGCAATCGCCCGTGGTCGCCAGGTTGCAGATAACGTCAAACTGGCATTGGTGGTACCCGGTTCCGGGCTGGTCAAGCGGCAGGCCGAGAGCGAAGGCCTCGACAAGATTTTCAAGGCCGCTGGTTTCGAATGGCGCGAGCCCGGCTGTTCGATGTGCCTGGCCATGAACGATGACCGTCTTGAACCGGGCGAACGTTGCGCCTCCACCTCGAATCGCAATTTCGAAGGCCGTCAGGGCGCCGGTGGCCGCACCCATCTTGTCAGTCCGGAAATGGCCGCTGCGGCGGCGATCGCCGGGCATTTTGCCGATGTACGTGATCTCATCTGAAGGAGTTTCGACGTGAATAAACTGATTTCCATCCTTGTTGCTGCTCTGGCCTTTGTGACCTTGAATGCCTGCAACACCGTTCAAGGTGTCGGCAAGGATATCGAGAAGGGTGGCGAAGCCATCCAGAAGGCCGTCAAGTAATGCAGCAGTTTACCCAGTTCGACGGACTGGTGGCGCCGCTTGATCGCGCCAACGTCGACACGGATGCGATCATTCCCAAGCAGTTCCTCAAGTCGATCAAGCGCAGCGGCTTCGGCCCCAACCTGTTCGACGAGTGGCGCTATCTGGATGTCGGCCAGCCCGGACGGGATAATTCGCAGCGGCCGCTGAACCCGGATTTCGTGCTGAATCAGGCGCGTTTCCGCGGCGCCCAGATCCTGCTGACGCGCGACAACTTCGGTTGCGGCTCGTCGCGGGAGCACGCGCCGTGGGCTTTGGAAGATTATGGTTTTCGCGCCATCGTCGGTAGCACCTTTGCCGATATTTTCTTCAACAACTGTTTCAAGAATGGCCTGTTGCCGATCAAATTGCCCGCTGCCGAAATCGATGCCTTGTTCGCCTTGGTGACAGAGCAAACGGGATACCGCTTGCGTATCGACCTGGCTGCCCAGACGGTGGCGCGGCCCGACGGCAGGACGATCGGTTTCGACGTCGATCCCTTCCGCAAATACTGCCTGCTCAACGGCTTCGACGATATCGGACTGACACTGCGCCACGCCGACAAGATCGGCGACTTCGAGGCCCGTCGACGCATCGAGCAGCCCTGGCTGTTTTCCTAGATTTATTGGATAGGAATTTTCATGAAGATCTGCGTTCTGCCTGGGGATGGCATCGGCACTGAAATTACCGCGCAGGCAGTGCGCGTGTTGCAGGCGCTGGAGCTGAAATTCGAGATGGAAGAAGCGCCGATTGGCGGTGCCGGCTATCGTGCGCTAGGGCATCCGCTGCCGGAGAGCACGCTGGCCTTGGCCAAGGCGTCGGATGCCATTTTGTTTGGCGCGGTCGGCGATTTCAGCCTCGACCATTTGCCCCGCGAACTGCGGCCGGAGCAGGCGATTCTCGGCTTGCGCAAGGCGCTCAACCTGTTTGCCAACTTTCGTCCAGCGATCGTTTATCCGGAACTGGTGCAAGCGTCGACCCTCAAGGCCGAAGTCGTGGCGGGGCTCGACATCCTCATCATTCGCGAACTCACCGGCGACATTTATTTCGGTCAGCCGCGCGGCATTCGCCGGCTCGACAACGGCGAACGCGAAGGTTTCGACACGATGCGCTATGCCGAATCGGAAATTCGCCGTGTCGCCCATGTCGGTTTCCAGGCGGCTCGCAAGCGCAGCGGCCGTCTCTGCTCTGTGGATAAGGCCAACGTCCTCGAATCGTCGCAGGTCTGGCGTGAAGTCGCGATCCGCGTCGGCAAGGACTACCCGACGGTCAAGCTCAGCCACATGTACGTCGACAACGCGGCGATGCAACTGCTGAAGAATCCCCGTCAGTTCGACGTCATCGTTACCGGCAACATGTTTGGCGACATTCTGTCTGACGAGGCATCGATGCTTACCGGGTCGATCGGCATGCTCCCGTCAGCTTCGCTGAACGATCGCAAGTTCGGCCTCTACGAACCCATCCACGGGTCGGCGCCGGATATTGCCGGCAAGGATATTGCCAATCCCTTGGCGACAATCCTTTCCGCGGCGATGATGTTGCGCTACAGTTTCGACCGCGCGGAAGATGCGGTCCGCATCGAGACGGCGGTGAAGAAAGTTTTGGCACTAGGCATCCGTACCGGCGACATCTACGAGCCGGGCATGACCAAGGTCGGTACCGCCGGCATGGGCGACGCGGTGCTGGCTGCGCTGTAATTTCACTTTTTCGGGGTTGTCACATGAAGCGAGTTGGTCTGGTAGGTTGGCGCGGCATGGTCGGTTCAGTGCTGCTGCAGCGCATGCGCGAGGAAGGTGATTTCGCCCTGATCGAACCGGTGTTTTTTACCACCTCCGCAGTCGGCGGGAACGGCCCGAACGTTGGCCGGACGGCGACGGCGCTGCAGGATGCGCGCAGTCTCAGTGCGCTTTCCGCCATGGATATCATCATCTCCTGCCAAGGCGGCGACTATACCAGTGAGATATTTCCCAAGTTGCGTGCGGCCGGCTGGAAGGGCTATTGGATCGATGCGGCATCGACGCTGCGCATGAAGGATGATGCCATTATCATTCTCGATCCGGTCAATCTCGACGTCATCAAGGATGGCTTGTCGCGTGGCGTCAAGAATTACATCGGCGGCAACTGCACGGTATCGTTGATGCTGCTGGCGCTGGGTGGATTGTTCAAGGCCGGACTCGTCGAATGGATGACCTCGATGACCTATCAGGCGGCCTCCGGTGCCGGCGCCCAGAACATGCGCGAACTGCTTAACCAGATGGGCGAGGCGTACCGCGTCGCCAAGACCCTGCTTGACGATCCGGCGTCGGCCATTCTCGACATTGACCGCGAGGTCGCCGGGATCCTCCGCGACGCCCGGTTCCCGACCGAAAATTTCGGCGTACCCCTGGCCGGTTCGCTGATTCCATGGATCGACAAGGATCTTGGCAATGGCCAAAGCCGCGAGGAATGGAAGGGACAAGCCGAAACCAACAAGATTCTCGGTCTGGGTGCCGCGCCGATTCCGGTCGATGGCCTCTGTGTGCGGATCGGCGCGATGCGTTGCCATTCGCAGGCGCTTACCATCAAGCTCAAGAAAGATGTTCCGCTTGCCGATATCGAGGATTTGCTGGCTGCGCATAACGATTGGGTCAAGGTGATACCGAATCAGCGCGACGTGACGATCAAGGAACTGACACCGGCAGCCGTGACGGGCACGCTCTCGGTACCGGTCGGGCGGATGCGCAAGTTGTCGATGGGCCAGGAGTTTCTGTCGGCATTCACGGTTGGCGACCAGTTGCTTTGGGGCGCGGCCGAGCCCTTGCGGCGGATGTTGCGCATATTGCTGGAGTGACGCTGCAACCCGACGGCGCGAGACATAAGAGTCAGGTTGAGCTTGCATGGCTAAGCTCATGATGTTATTTTGAATGTTCATGGATTACCCCAAGCGGGGGAGGCGCCGTGCATAAAATGGATAATCGCACCAGACTTCGGGCTTCACTGATTGCGGCAGGACTGGCCGGTCTGACGGCACTACCCCTCAGTGCTTATGCGGCGGGCATAGGCAACCTGACGGTTCTGTCGCCGCTCGGACAGCAGCTACAGGCTGAATTGAGTATTTCGGCGACCCCTGAGGAACTGGCATCCTTGTCGGTTCGACTGGCCTCGCTGGAGACTTTCAGGCAAGCCGGCGTGGAGTATGTGCCGACGCTGAGTACGCTTCGCTTCAGCCTTGAAAAGCGTGCCAATGGTCAGCCCTATGTGCGCGTTACGTCGAATCAGTCGGTCAACGAGCCCTTCCTCGATATTCTGGTTGAGTTGAACTGGGCGCAGGGTCGTCTGGTTCGCGAATACACGTTCCTGCTGGATCCGCCCGAGGCGCTGCAGAAGGCGCCGGCCGCAGCCGTTGCTGCGCCCGAGGTAAGGACGGCCCCGCTTGCCCAGCCAGCGCCCGCACCCGCACCCCAGCAACAGGCAGAAATCGCTGCGCCATTGCCGTCGCCATCGTCCGCGCCGACGGCTGAAAAAAAAATCCCGGCTGACCGGGTAAGCAAGCCACCGCCGGAGGCAAAGCCGCCAGCGGAAAAGAAACCGACCGCCGACAAAAAGCCGCCTGTCGAAAAGGCTCCCGCGGCGGCGCAGGCAGCGCCAGCCAAGAGTGGCGACCGTCTCGTCAAGAGTGGCGATACCCTGTCGAAAATCGCTGCCGAAGTGCGACCGGAGGGGGCCTCGCTCGATCAAATGCTTCTGGCATTGTTCAACGGCAACAAGGCCGCATTCGATGCGGATAACATGCATCGGCTGAGGGCTGGCAAGATTCTCGCCATTCCCGATGCGCAGACCATTGCGGCAATCGACAAGAGCGAAGCGCGCAAGATCATTTCCGCGCAAGCGGCTGATTTCAACGCTTATCGGCAGAAGCTGGCGGCGGTCGCCGGCGCAAAGACCGCCAAGAAGGAAGAGGCGCCTCGGCAGGCGGCCATTGGCAAGATAGCGCCGAAGGTCGAGGACAAAGTGCCGGCACCGACCGGGAAAGACAAGCTGCAGGTATCCCGAACCGAAGCGGCAAAGGACACCAAGCCCGGTGCCGCCGGCAGCCGCAGTGGCATCGCTGAAGAAGACCTGGTGGCAAAGGAAAAATCCCTCAAAGAGGCGAAGAGCCGCATTACGGAATTGGAAAAGAACGTCGGCGAAATGAAAAAACTCGCCGAGCTGAAGAGCCAGAGCCTTGCCGATCTGCAGAAGCAAGCGCAGACAGCGGGCAAACCTGCGGCTGCACCGGTGCCTGCACCAGCCACGACACCAGTGCCGGTCGCCGCGGACAAGGCGGCAGCAGTCAAGCCGGCTGAAGCTCCGAAGGTTGTCGAGGCACCCAAGCTTGCCCCGGCAGCCAAGCCCGCAGAACCAGCCAAACCGCCTGAGGCGGCCAAGGAAAAGCCTGTCGAAGCTGTCAAGCGCGCGGATTCTTCTGTTGACAAGAAGCCGGCGCCGCCAGCAGCTAAACCCGTTGAACCAGCCGCGGCCAAGCCGCCGGTGGCAGTACCGCCTCCTCCTGAACCGCCGAGCTTTATCGACGAGAACCCCGAACTGGTCTATGGCGGCGGTATCGCAGCGCTGTTGCTGGCGTTACTGGGCATTTCCGCAGCGCGCCGCAAGCGCCAGAGTAAGGAGGCAGCGCCGCAGAATCAGGGCGTCGAAGACAGCTTGATGACAAATTCGGTTTTCGGCACCACCGGTGGTGGCAGCGTCGATACCAGCAATAGTTCGATTCAGACTGATTTCAGCCAGTCCGGCATGGGTTCGATCGATACCGACGAAGGCGTCGATCCGGTTGCCGAGGCCGATGTCTACATGGCCTACGGTCGCGATGCGCAAGCCGAGGAAATTCTCGTCGATGCGCTCAAGACCGATCCGCATCGCCTGGCCATCCATCTCAAATTGCTCGAAATTTATGCTGGCCGGGGCAGCGTTCAGCAGTTCGAAACGCTAGCCGGTGAAGTATTCGCGCGCACGGCAGGAAATGGCGCCGAATGGGACAAGTCGGCCGCCTTGGGCCGCGATCTCGATCCTGCCAATCCCCTTTATGCAGCCAAGGTGAAGTCGTTGGGCGACAGTTTGGGGCCCGAGTCCGTTCCTACCCAGCCCGCGCCGGCGCCGTCACTCGCCGAACTTGCTCCGCTGCCTGGACAACCTGACGAGCAACTGCCCGGCCAGTTCGATTTGTTGCCCGGTACCTCCCCGCAAGAGCAGCCGGCAGCGCTCGATTTCGATCTGGATCTGGGTGCGCATACCGAGCCTGGCGAAGAGTTCGAACTGCTGCAGCCGTCGCCTGTCGATGTTGATCTGGACCTCGATCTGGATCTCGATGCCCCGATCATTGCAGAGGAAGTTCCCGCAGCGGACGACGACTCGACTCAGGTGTTTCGTCCCGATCTCCAGAACGACCTGGATGTCGAGACGCTTTCTCCATTGGCTTCGTTTCCGGGTTCGGTTGCGTTCGAGGTTGCCTTGCCCGCTGAACCTGCAACCCCGTTGTTAGCCCCAGCCGCAGAAAACCTGTCGGCCGAGACGCTCGATTTCGATCTGGATCTGCCCGTCGTCAGCGACGACTTGCAGGTTAACGAAGCGGCTTCTGCAAAACCGCTCGACTTCGACTTTGATCTTGAACTGCCGACGCAGCAACCTGTTGCCGAGCCGAGTGCTTTGGATCGTGGCGATTCAACCGAGTCGATTGATTCAATTGAGTCAATAGCGCTGGGGTTGACGGCTTCAGGGGCGCCTCCGTTAGCCCTGCATCCGGTAGTCGAACGAGGTGCAGCGGTGGCTCCTTTGCCCGCTCAAGCGGCGACTGACCGTGCAGAAGATGTGTCGCCGATTGACGAAACCACTCGCCAGGAAGTCGCAACCAAGCTTGAGCTCGCCCAGGCCTACGAAGAAATGGGCGACAGCGAGGGCGCGCGAGAATTGCTGCAGGAAGTCCTCGACGAGGGCGACCAGGCGCAGAAGGACGCTGCTCGCAACAAGCTCGCGCTGCTCGGTTGAGCTTCTGTCGGGCGCGCCGTCATGGTGCGCCCGACGCTTTAAGCGGCTACCGGCCAACAACCATGCTGCTGCACCCCGCCAGCCTGATTTTTGCATGGATAGCGGCGGCGATCGCCTTGCAGCAAGCGAGTTTGGCTGGGCTCGCGGCAACCGCTGTTGTCATGGCTCCCGCTGCTCTTTTCATTGCACCGCAGCGCGCTTGGCGGATGATAAAGCGCTCACGCTGGTTGCTCCTGTCGCTCGCGGTGCTGTTTGTTTTCGCAACACCGGGTGAATACGTTTCGCCAATTCCGGGTGTGACGCGCGAAGGGCTTGAACTGGCCGCGGAACACCTGCTCCGACTGGCACTGCTACTGACGCTGCTGGCTTTGCTGCTGGAGCGGCTGGATACGGCGCGGTTGATGAGTGGCATGTATCTCTTGCTCTCGCCAGCCGCACGGCTCGGCTTCAATCGGGCCCAGGCAGTGGTCCGCCTGATGCTCGTGCTCGACTACGTCGAGGGTGCCGGTGGCGCTACCCACTGGCGCGACTGGTTGGCAGTGCCGGTGGAGTCAACGCCATTGCCATTGCGCCTGCCGATCATTCGCCTCGGCAACAGTGATTTCCTCGTCGTGTTTGCTGTCGTGGCGCTTATATGTTTTCTGTTCCTCGCCTGATCTGCGATGCGTATTGCACTGAGTCTTGAATACGATGGTAGTGCCTTTCACGGCTGGCAATCGCAGCCAGGCGGCGAGACGGTGCAGGATGTTCTGGAGACGGCGCTATCTGCCGTTGCCGGCGAGCCCATCAAGACTTTCGCGGCTGGTCGAACCGACGCCGGCGTGCATGCCTTGGCGCAGGTAGTGCATTTCGATAGTGGTGTCGACAGGCCGCTCTCGGCCTGGATTCGTGGCACCAACGCCCACCTGCCCGCGACCGTCGCAGTGCGTTGGGCACAACCCGTGAGCGAGGCGTTTCATGCCCGATTCTCTGCCTGCGCCCGGCGCTATCGCTATGTGCTTTTCAACAGTGCGGTGCGGCCAGCATTACTTAGCGGAAAAGTAGGTTGGTGTCATGATCCACTCGATGCTGTCGCCATGGCC
>CAISUK010000528.1 GCA_903888645.1 uncultured Pseudomonadota bacterium
AATATTATCCATCTGGTGCTGGCCAGGCTGCCGGATGCACCGGCTGGACTTAAGGGAATCTCGCTGTTTATCGCACCTAAATTTCTAGTCAACGACGATGGTTCACTCGGTGCCCGCAATGACCTGATCTGCTCTTCGATTGAACACAAGCTGGGCATCCACGGCAGTCCGACCGCAGTCATGTCCTTTGGCGACAACGAAGGTGCAATCGGTTTTCTGGTCGGCGAAGTAAACAAGGGACTGGGCTACATGTTCACCATGATGAACCACGCCCGTGTCAACGTGGGTCTGGAAGGGGTCGGTATCTCGGAGCGCTCTTATCAGCATGCCCTGGCCTACGCTCGCGACCGCGTTCAGGGTTCACCCATCGGCGACAAATCCGGCATCAAGAAGCCTATTTTGCACCACCCTGATGTGCGTCGCATGTTGATGGACATGAAATCCCGTACTGAGGCGATGCGCACGCTGGCCTATTATGCCGCCGCCGAGATCGACCGCGCCCACCGTCATCCGGACGAGGTGCAGCGCGCAATTCACCAGGCAAGAGTCGAGTTGCTGACCCCGGTAGTCAAGGGCTGGAGTACCGAGCAGAGCGTTGAGCTGACCTCGACTGGCATTCAAATTCACGGCGGGGTGGGCTTCGTCGAAGAAACCGGTGCCGCGCAGTATTATCGCGACGCGCGGATCACCACCATCTACGAAGGCACCACAGGGATTCAGGCCAACGACCTGATCGGGCGGAAACTGGCTCGCGAAAAAGTCCCGGGTGCGCAAATGCACAAGTTGCTCGCTGAAATGACCGTTACGGCAGAAGAGTTGGCAGGTCTTCCTCAGTTGGCGGGTATTTCGCGCAATCTAACCACTGGCATTGCAGCCCTGTCCAATGCCTCTGAGTGGCTGCTGGCTCACTATCACACCGAACCCCAGGCGGCGGCAGCGGGTGCTGTGCCTTACCTGAAGCTGACCGGCATCGTGGTCGGCGGCTGGCTGATGGCGAAATCCGCAGCCCTGTCCGTCAAGCACCTGGAAGCCGGCAGCACAGACAGCTATTATCAGGCCAAGTTGGTCACAGCGATTTATTTCGCCGACCACCAGCTACCTCAGGCCGGCGGATTGGCTGCTGCGATTACGGCGGGTAGCGCGTCGGTACTGGCATTGCCTGAGGCGCTGTTCTAGTCATGCGCAGCGATCGTGAAGCAATGGAATATGATGTCGTCATCATCGGTGGCGGCCCGTCCGGGCTGTCGGCGGCGATACACCTCAAACAGTTGGCAGCAAGCGCGGGACAGGAAATCTCTGTCTGCCTGCTGGAAAAAGGCGCTGAAATCGGCTCGCATATTTTGTCCGGTGCTGTGCTGGAACCCGGCGCACTCGCCGAGCTTTTTCCAGACTGGCAGGCGCGTGGTGCACCGCTCAATACACCGGCCGGAGAAGATCGCCTGCTTTTTCTGAGCGAAGCCGGTGCGATCAAGTTGCCGACCCCGCCGCAGATGGGCAACCATGGTAATTACATCATCAGTCTGGGCAACTTTTGCCGCTGGCTGGGTGAACAGGCGGAAGCACTGGGGGTGGAGATTTATCCCGGCTTCGCCGCAGCCGAAGTGCTGTATCGTGAAGACGGTTCGGTCAAAGGCGTGGCCACCGGCGACGTTGGCATCGGCAAGGATGGCGAAGCTACCGCTAACTTTCAGCCTGGCATGGAGCTGCATGCCCGTCAGACCGTCTTCGCGGAAGGTTGCCACGGCTCGCTGACTAAAATACTGACCGCTAAATTTAATCTTCGCGACGGTATTGATCCGCAAACTTATGGCATCGGCATTAAGGAGTTGTGGGAAATTGACCCGGCCAAACATCAACCGGGGCTGATCGTGCATACAGTTGGCTGGCCGTTAACCTCCGACACCTATGGCGGCTCTTTCCTCTACCATCTGGAAAACAATATGGTCGCGGTCGGCATGGTGGTGGGGCTTGACTACAAGAACCCCTGGCTGTCGCCCTTTGAGGAATTCCAGCGCTACAAAACTCATCCGTCGATTAAAGGCTTTTTCGAAGGCGGTCGACGCATCTCCTACGGCGCGCGTGCCTTGTCGGAAGGCGGTTACCAGTCGGTGCCTAAATTGAGTTTTCCGGGCGGATTGCTGATAGGCGATACCGCAGGATTTCTCAATGTTCCCAAGATCAAGGGCACGCATATGGCGATGAAGTCCGGCATGGTGGCAGCAGTTGCTCTGTTCGCGCATCTTGGCAATCCCGATGCGGGTACTGAGGCGGTTGATTATGCGGCACAGCTCAAAGGCAGTTGGTTGTGGACTGAGTTGTATCAAGTGCGCAACATACGCCCGGCCTTTAAATGGGGGCTGTATGCGGGGCTGGCTTACGGCGCGATTGACACTTATCTTTTCAGGGGCAAAGCGCCTTGGACGATGCGTCACCATAGCGATCACAGTCAACTGAAGGGCAAAAACGTTTGCGAGAAAATCAATTATCCCAAACCGGATGGTAAACTGACTTTCGACCGTCTATCCTCGGTGTTTATTTCCGGCACCAATCACGAGGAAAACCAGCGTTGTCACCTCACGCTCAAAGACCAAAGCGTGGCCATCGACGTCAATTACGCACGCTATGGTTCACCCGAGACCCGCTATTGTCCGGCAGGGGTTTACGAGATCATCGGCGAAGAGACCGGCAGTCCTCGCTTGCAAATCAACGGACAGAACTGTTTGCACTGTAAAACCTGCGACATCAAGGACCCGACCCAGAATATCACCTGGACGGTGCCGGAAGGCGGAGGCGGACCGAACTACCCGAATATGTAAGCTTTGGACAGGCAGGGCTTTTGCAGCGAAAGCCGGTAAAAGCCCGATTAAACAAGCGCAAAACAGCACACTTCCGCCGTATAAGCAATCACCTGAGGAATTACATGAAAACTGGACACCCGAAACATGGCTTTTATCTTGAAGACCTGGCAGTCGGCATGACGGCCAACCGCTCGCATACCTTTAGCAAAGAAGACGTGCTCAGCTTTGTTGATTTGAGTGGTGACGATAACCCGATCCACACTGACGAAGATTTTGCCGCCAGCACCGTCTTCAAGCAACCTATTGTGCATGGCATGCTGGTCGGCAGTTTGATTTCCACCATCTTCGGCAAGGATTTTCCCGGGCCCGGCACGATCTATCTCGAACAAAACATGAAGTTTAAAGCGCCGGTCAACTTCGGCGACACCGTCACGGCGGAAGTCTGCATCACCGAGATCATCCCGGAAAAACGACGCGTTTTTTTCACCACGCAGTGCAAGGTGGCAGGCAAGCTTGTCGTCGATGGAAATGCAACCCTGATGGTCGATCGTCGCGCAGATTTACAAGACTAATTACTGTCCGGTAAATGCGGTTGAATAATGGATTTTCAATGATACCCTCATCTGAGGTGGTAAATGTCTGTGATCGGGGAAGGGCAGTTTAAGATCAGGCAGGAATCTTGGTAATCTGTCCCATTTCGCTATGAAAATCCGGAATAGTGCACCCTATTTATGTCGAAGTAGTTTTCACCCTCAGAAACTACATATCCCAGAGTACCTGTCAGGTGCCCCGGGATATGCTAGATCTTGTTAACCTCGGTATTACATGCGTTCGAAAATGACCGCGATACCCTGACCTCCGCCGATACACATGGTCACCAAGGCGTACTTGCCGCCGCTGCGTTGCAGTTCATATACAGCCTTGGTGGCGATGAAAGCGCCGGAACAGCCGACCGGGTGGCCGAGCGCGATAGCGCCACCGTTTACGTTGGTCTTGGCAGGATCCAGCCCCAGCACTTTGGTGACGGACAGTGCTTGAGCTGCGAAGGCTTCGTTAGACTCGATGACGTCCATCTGCTCCAGTGTCAGGCCCGCTTTCTTCAATGCCAGGCGGGTGGCAGGGATAGGACCTTCGCCCATGAGTTCATTGGGTACACCGGCCACGGCGTAGGACACCAGACGAGCGATGGGCTTGAGACCGGCGGCCTCGGCCACGTCAGCAGCAGCCAGCACGAAGAAAGCTGCGCCATCGTTGATGCCGGAAGCATTGCCGGCGGTAACCGTGCCGCCTTCTTTCTTGAAGGCAGGCCGCATCTTGGCGAGAGATTCCATGGTGGTGTTGGGCTTGACGTATTCGTCAGTGTCGAATACGACATCGCCTTTCCGGGTCTTCTTGACGATAGGCACGATTTGGGACTTGAAACGGCCTTCGGCGATGGCAACGGTAGCGCGACGCTGTGATTCAACGGCAAAGGCATCCTGCTCTTCACGGGTAATGCCATGCTTGACAGCCAGATTCTCTGCGGTAATGCCCATGTGGCCAACACCAAAGGGGTCTGTCAGTACGGCAACCATGGAGTCAATCGCCTGGGTATCACCCATGCGTGCACCGTTACGCAGGGCCGGCAGCAGGTACGCCGCCTTGGACATGACTTCCACGCCGCCGCCAATGCCGTAATCAGCATCGCCGAGCATGATATTCTGTGCCGTAGTCACGATGGCCTGCAGACCGGAGGAGCACAGTCTGCTCACCTGCATGGCGACGGATTCCATGGA
>CAISUK010000529.1 GCA_903888645.1 uncultured Pseudomonadota bacterium
CTGTTGGTCGGCCTCGGCGCCCCAGGCAAAAAATTTCATTTTCCGGTAATCGTCAGGGCGAAATGCCGCTTCCTTGGAAAAGAATCTGACCCATCCGGCATCGCCCCAGGCCAGCACGACAAAGCCCTTGTCATAGAATTTTTTCTCCATGGCAGGCCGCATTTTTTCGCGAACGTAATCGACCTCGTCCCAGCTCTTGAAGAGCAGCGGCAGATTCTGCAGCGCGCCGATCGATGGTTCGATTTCGCGCAGGCCGACCACAGAAAGCAGCGCGCCCTGTAATTGGCCGATACGCATGCGTCGCGCCATGTCGGTTTCGCCGCCCTGGCTGCCATCAGGGTAGATCAGGTATTTGGCGCTGCCGCCTTCCGCCGCGCGCCAGGCCTCGCCGACCTCCATCAATTGGCGGTGATAGAGCGAGTTTTTCGGCGCCAAGGTGCCGATGCGCAATTGCTTGTCGGCCGCAAGGACGCTGCCCGTGGCCAGCAACGCAAGCCAGAACAGAGCAAAAAGGGTGAGTTTGCGCATGATGTACTTTCGCGTTGTTATCAGTGGAAATTTCGTTCAAAAAAGATCGCCGCTGCTGTCGAGCAGCCATTGCGCCCGCTCGCTCATGACCGCGTTGGACAAGTTGCGCTCGGCTGTGCTGGCGTCGAGCGCCTTGTGCAGCAGCGCCGCAAAGGCAGCGCGGTCGCCGGCTGGCAGGGCAATCGATTCTGCTTTGCCGACATAAGCGCCGGCACTCTTGCCGGCGCTGGCGGAAATTGCCTTGTCAAAATATTCGGCGGCTATCTGCCGCGAACCACCGGGGCGCGCCGCCTCGAAAGTGCCCATCAGGCTGGCCAGCGCGCCGTTGCCATATTCCGGATTCTTTTCCCAAGCCAGGCCGGCCAGGCGGACGGCCAACGGCAGGTCGGCGACGACGTCCGGATTGTCTTTGGAGAGCGAAATCAATCCGCCCCAAGATGCCGCTGCCCAATAGGCAATGCCCACCTGTTGGTCGCTCAGGTGCGGCCAGCTTTCCCGCTTGGGGCTGGCCAGTGCGGCGGCGAATCCGGGCGATTGCTGCTCCAGGGCGACCATGGCGTGGCGATGCGCACGCAAGTAAAGCCTGGCAGCCCGCTCGCGCAGCTTCTGCGCCGCCTTGGCATCTTTAGCCTCGGTCCGTTCCGCCTCGAAAGCGACGAAGGAAAATGCGTATTGCGTAAATCCGCCAGCGACCGCCTCGGCCAGCCCGATATTATTCGGCGCCTGACGCAAGACTGTTTCGCCAAGCTTGAGGTAAAAGGCACTGGCTTCGCGCGCCAGCCCCAGATCGTCCTCCACCGCCTGGCCCTGGCTGGCAAGCTCGTCGGCAACGCTTTGCACGATCATCTGCCGCGGCGAACAGGCGACCAGCGCCAGCAGCAACGCCGCAGCACCAATGGTGCGCAAACATTGCCACGGACGCCTTATGTTTGTGTATGTGTTCAAGAAAAATTTACGCGCGAAAATAATGACAGCGACGAACCTGACTGTCTCGGAGACATGAAAGCCAGCGGGCGGCATTATGTGTAATTGCTGTTACAGCTTCGTGGCAACTGAGCGAAGCGAGAATGGATTGCGTATTTCGCTTTGCAATAGTCACGTAATAAATGAGTCACGAGTGCGTAACAAGCCGGCCGCGCAATTGCCTTAACGTTGTCCGATATTCTTGAATTTGACGGGACGAACATGGAACGCGCTTTTTCGCCAGGGGTCGAGTCCGCTGGCCTTCTCAATTCCGGCCTCGACCTCGACAGCGCCGATCACGCGAGCAATAAGCTCCTCGACAATAGTCTCCCCGACGCAGTACCCGGCTGGCGTGCCTACGCCCACGAAATGCGTGCCGCCTTTCGCCTCGCCCGTACCGGATTGCACCTGTTGTGGGGAATGACGACAGTGGCGCTGACTTTCCGCTTCCTGCCGATCAAACTGCAGCGCGCTTTGAAGACACGCTGGTCAAGGCAGCTGCTCGATGCGCTGGGGGTCGAATTGCGTGTCGCCGGCACGCCGCCCCAACAGGGCATGGTCGTTGCCAATCATATTTCCTGGCTGGATGTCTATGCCATCAACGCGACGGCGCCGACCGCCTTCGTCTCGAAAAACGATGTTCGCGGCTGGCCCTTGATCGGCTGGCTGAGCAGCCGTAGCGAAACCCTGTTCATCGAGCGGGGTAGCCGCAGCGCGGCGATGCGCATCAAGGACCATGTTACCGATCGACTGCGCCAGGGCGGCTGCGTCGCGCTATTTCCCGAGGGCACGACCAGCACAGGCGTCGCTGTCCTGCCCTTCCACTCGGCGCTTTTCCAATCCGCCATCGAAGCCGCTGTCGTGATCGCACCAGTCGCCGTGCGCTACTCCGATCGTGACGGCAAACGCTCGACCGCCCCCGTCTATATTGGCGATACCAGTCTCTGGCAAAGCCTTTGCGTGATCGCCAGAGCCGATCGGCTCACCGCCCACCTTTCTTTCCTGCCCACCATCGCGGCAGAGGGGAAAGAGCGCCGCCAGATTACCGAACTGGCACGCCAGAATATCGCCGGCAGCCTGGGGTAGGCTGGATTGTCGAATGCAATCCGGATTGCCCGGATTGCCCCCATTTTCAGGTCGGAACGCTTGCCTGACTGTCAATTGCGCCGCTGCTATTGACGGCGTAAACACCGACTTCCGCCGCAACAGTTGCGATCGACAGCCAGTTCAGACCGTTCAAGCACACGGTCTCTGCCAGCGTTATCGGCGTCGGCGTGATCGCGAGGCGTTCGAGCAGGGCGTGATCGTAGGTCGTGAAATGGTCGGTCACCCAGCGCCCGGTCAATCGGATAACCCTGGCGTAAATGGTGTTCGCCGAGGCGGTACCATCCGTTGCCGGCGACGGCGCAGCTGCAGCGATTTCGGCCAGTTCCGCGCAGAGATCGGCGTGATCTTCGATATGCGCGCCGAACAAATTCAGATATTCATGCTGCGAACTGACGCGCTTCATGAGGCGTTCTTCGTGTCTGGCAACCGTCGTAAAGAACATGAGCAAGACCGCGAGCCGGTCATTCAACAGGTCAGCGCATTCGCCGGCAATACCCGCATCGCATTCCCCGCATTGGCCTTTTCCGACGTGGTTGGCGCAATAGGCGGCGAGGTTCGCAGTGATCACATGCAAATTTTGATGCTGGGCCTGAAGCGAACGCAGTTCATGAGCCAATGCAA
This sequence comes from uncultured Pseudomonadota bacterium, assembly GCA_903888645.1. Taxonomy (GTDB): domain Bacteria; phylum Pseudomonadota; class Gammaproteobacteria; order Burkholderiales; family Rhodocyclaceae; genus CAISUK01. Next base: position 3,220 of record CAISUK010000529.1, read on the forward strand.
TTCTGTTCATCGCGGGATCCTTTCGGTGAAGTCGCTTTGTTTAAGAACTTTGTGCTGCGGCGGGGAAGCGCAATGTTGATTCAGGAATCGTCTGGGGTACTACGGTGCCGCCCGGTCCACCAGTCATCGAGCTTTTCCGCAATCGTCCAGACGAGTATCGGCATACTGACAATCAACACGACGGCTACAACGAACTGAACAGCTTCGAGCAACATTGCTTCCTCCCTCGCCCCGCAGCGGCTGCGGCAAACTCACGATCAGATGAAAAGTCTAGTCGGCCGATCTTGCGGGGATGTGACATTTCAAAATTTTTCATCGCTGTCGATTGCGCGCATCGATGCCGCTATAACACAAAGTTCTCGCCAGGCAGATAGAATTCGCTCCTGATCGCGAGCGTTTGGAGAAAGATGTGCTGAGCTTTTCCTTGTTCCGCAACGACCCTCGACTGGTAGCCTGCGCGCCGGCACGCCACTTTTTGTCGAAGGAGAGAATCCAGGTCTGATGTATGTATTGACGGCCGGCGAGGCGCGCATCCTGGTCGGCGGACAAGAAATGGAGCGGCTCCACACGGGGCAAGTGGTCGGCGAGATGTCGTTGATTTCTCACGAACCCCACTCGGCGACGGTCGAGGCAATTACCAATTGCGAATTCGCCTGCGTTGACGAAAAGCGCTTCAACTTCCTGGTCCGAGAAACACCGGGCTTTGCCCTCGAAATCATGCGCATCATGGCGCAGCGACTGCGCAACGCCGACCAGATGCTGAAGGATGGCCAGCCCCACTGACGGGCCCGACAACGGCGACTGTCGGTGCCGCCTGCAAGTCGCCGGGCTATTCTTCCCCGGGCAGAAAATTATCGACGTATTCCAGGTTGCAACCTGCACACTGGTAATGCTCGTCCCGCGCCAATCGGTAAGCTGACAATTGGAATATCTCTTTAACTTTTTCGATGTCAGATTTTTTCATGCAGCAGTCCGCATATAGCCTGAATTCGCCAGACTTCTTAAAGTAGACCACCCGACCGCGTGGGAAATAGTCATATGGGTGATTCTTGAATTGCTGCTCAGTCGCGTTGTGCGGAACAAGCGCTTGCCAGTAGTCGTAATGCCCACTGAAGCCAACAGTATCACCATAGGGTTCACCTTGTTCAACGGGCACGGCATGAAAGATAAGGTTACCGCCTACGACAAAGAAAACTCCGACACTCGCCTGCGTCATTATTTTGGAACGGCAGAATCGAATTGCAGATCACGAGCTCGCTCATGTGACTCGTCAGGAACCAGAATCTCTCTTGCATCAAAATGCTTAACACAGCGTACCGCGATCACCCAGCCGCGACTATTCTTGATAGGCTCGCCCTGTGCGCCGCAAATTTCGCAGATTCGGCTCGATGAATCTGCTACTTCTTCAGCAATTGCAAGGGCTCGTTCAGTAAACGCTTCGCCATTGATGCACAATTTTCCCCATTTCTGCTTGATCTGATCGACGCGCAGAGCGGGTGCGATGCCTTGTTCCTTGAGTAGGCGTGTCAGCGCTTCAGTGACTAGTGCTAGCCAGCCTTCACTGATCCACACTTCAAAATGGTCGCCGACAAGGGTCGAGAACTGTTCTCGTAGAGGGGAAATCTTCATGTTGTTTCGGTATGGCCGAATGAACGTCGCAATTAGGTAAGCCCCAATAAGCGGGTTACCTAATACAAAAAGCCTATCGTACAAGCCCACGCCAAAAAAATATCAGCTACCAACACCCTGCCTTCCATGGCAATCCCCTTGTTGCATAGCTTACCAAATTGGGCCTCACTGAATATGTAATATCGTCTCCGTCTCTAAGCCTGACGGCGAAGCCAATTCATAGTCTCTAAGAATCATTGGGCGTAAATCGTTCATGAATTTCCCTGCTCCGTCGGTTAAAGGATTGTCAGTCCTTTTCATGCTTTCCACTGGGACTCTTGGAGCAAGAGCCAGATGATGAGGATCCGCACCACACGCACTTTTTGCTTCCTGGTCCGTGCTTGTGAACCTCAAAAGGACTCTTCGAACATGACCCATAAGAGGTGCTACCGCAATAAACGCATTTGTGCTCATCTTCGTGATGCTCGTGTACTTTGTTCAACCTGTTTGATGAACATGATCCGTAGCTACTTGAACCGCAGTGTATGCAACGACTACTCATTTCGATCTCCCATGTAAAGTAACTGATGATTGCTCCAGCCTCCACCGCTAGTGCTTAGATTCGAAAGTATCATAATTGCAAAGTGTTTGGGCATATCGGAACGTCCTTACGAAGACTTGTATCGGCTAGCAAGTGCCATGGCGACGTGTCTCATGTTATCGCGCAGATCTGCTGGCGCAATCACTTCAATCTCCGCCCCAAAGCCGAGAAGCCAACAGCGCAATTCCCTTGTATCAGGAACCGTCGCGGTGAAGCGTACCGCGCCGTCGGCCAATTCTTCCACCTGCTGAGTTTTGGAGAGCGGTCGTTCTCTAACGCTGACGCTTGCCGGTACCGAGAAGTCCACAACTAGCGTAATCGACTTACCGCTTTTGGACGGCAAGCCAAACTCCCCTCGGGCAATGTACTCATCGAGGTTGAAACCTTTTGGCCGCTTCGCCACCTCATCCAGTAATTCAGCCGAGATTACACGGTGTAGCACCAATTGCTTGATGTCCGGGTAGTTCCAGAACGTGCAAACGAGATAGATCACTTGATCTCGCACCACGAGTCCGAGCGGATTCGCCACGTATTCCTTGGCTTCTTCTTTGCTCCAGGGACGGTAGATGACCGAAACACGCTTACCCTCCAACAACGCTTGGGTAATCACTGCCTGCGCGGCTTCATCCGTCGGCGGCGACTGGAGCGGTTGCCCCGGCGCAAGGACACGCACATTGCTGCGCCACTTTGACAGACCGTTACCCTGAGCATCAAGAACGCCAGCAGCCTGCTTGAACCAGGGGGCAAGATAAGCCAAGGTACTTGCTGGAAGAAGAGAATGAAGATATTGCTCGGCCAAATGGAAGACCAATGCTGCTTGTGGCTCCTGCGAAGGAACATCCATTTGATCGGCGTTCGGCATCCATGACCATCCCTGCGGTTTCGAACCATCCGCGAGCAAAGGCAATTTCTGGGACAACTTAACCAAATCTCGCTGTATGGAGCGAAGATCAACCAAGAATCCCCCTGCCGAAAGCTTCTCTTGAAGCTCGGATGTTGAAATTCTGCGTGGGTGGCGTGGAATTTTTTGCAACATCGCCATCTGACGGAAAAGCGGATCGCCCGACTTTGTCATCTTCATGCCCTCATGATGACGCAACTATACGACGTATCGTGTCGTTTAGAACATGCCGTAGGGAGATCGACTCTGTTTTTTCGACCAGAACCCCAAGTATCTGGCATCTAGTGGTGCGTCCCATATACAAGTCGGCAACGCAAATGAAGTTTCGTGTGCGCACTCGGGCTGGTCAAACCCACATATCTCGTTCAACACATCTTCGCTAGATTTGTAAGCGACAAGAACTGTCGTTAATGGGCGGTATGCTGCAGATCTGCTAACCGCGATCAGGATCGCCGTAGCTCAAATGCCACTTTTACAGGAAGTAGAAAAATGAAGCGACAACTTGTTTGGAAATCCCTTGTCGACGCCTACACAAGCGAGATTGGGCACTACAAAGTTATTCCGCTCACATCATCCGCAGCGTTGATTGAAGAAGGAGAGGAAATGCTTCACTGCGTCGGCAAGTATGATCGCGTCTGCCATCAAGGATCGACCAGAGTTTTCTCAATCCGAGACCGCCATGACGAACGTGCAGCTACTTTGGCACTTGTTTTTCTTGATGACAATTGGCAAATCGAGCAGATAAAGGGAAACGCGAACTGGGAAGTGTCCCTGACCGAACGAAGCTACATAGCTGACAGTTGCGGGGTCTACGAATTTGACTGCACTGACATGGATTCCTGCCGCCATAACTATAGTGATATGACTGAAGGGCGTGAGGTCTACGAAACGGACTACTCTGATCTTTACTGCCTAGCGCATGAAGTCCTCGATAAGTACAGGATGGCTTGGGCAGAGTCGGCACGGAGCATCATTATGAACGCAGCAAGATAGCCACTCGAATCAGGAATAAGGTCCCAATTGTAGGTGGCGCAACTTCGGCGCAATCCCATCACAACATCGGGTTAGCGCTTCTGTGCCGATCCTGCTTCGTCGATTTTGGATCAGGAATCAGTTTGGGAACGATGGCAAAGAACCAAGTCGACGAAAAATGTTCGTTGATTCCGTAAAGATAATTGAGTCTAAAAAGGTATATAGGCAAGAATTAATGGAAATCTGCATACATCGCGGCACTCACGAAATCGGTGGTTCATGTGTAGAACTCGCCCATGATGGCTATCGTATTGCCATCGACCTGGGGTTACCATTGGACGCCGAAAATAATGACCCCAAGTGGCTGCCAAACATTGCGGGCATCACCAGTCCTGCGGAGGACTTCCTCGGGATCATAATTTCCCACCCCCATCAAGACCACTATGGCCTGCTTGCACACGTCCCAGAGAATATGCCGGTAGCGATGGGAATGGCTGCGCGACGTATTCTGGACACTGCTTCTCGATTCATGCCCGGGCCAAAGCCGCACCTTGGCAATCTGGAGTTGAAAGATCGTCAAGCGCTGACGCTTGGTCCTTTTGCCATTACGCCCTTCAAGATGGATCACTCGGCCTATGACGCCTACGCCTTGTTGATTGAGGCTGGTGGCCGCCGTCTCTTTTACAGCGGGGATTTTCGCGCTCATGGCCGCAAGGCAGCTCAATTTGAGCGGCTAATAGCTGCACCCCCGGCAGCTATTGATTGCCTGCTGCTCGAAGGCACCAGCCTCGCCCGACTGGATGAAGACCAGCACTTCGATACGGAAACTGACTTGGAAGATCAGTTTGCGGCCGCCTTCAAACGGATAGCCGGATTGGCTTTGGTTTTTGCCTCTGGCCAGAACATTGATCGACTGGTAACCATTTACCGAGCAGCCCTAAAAACCAATCGTCAGTTGGTCCTTGACTTATACACGTCCGAAATTCTGGCCGCCACTGAGAACGCGCATTTGCCACAAGGACATTGGGAAAGCGTTCGTGTCATCATTCCGCATAGCCAATCAAGGCAAGCCAGTGAAACCGAAAACCTATACAAACGCCACCGCTGCATCAACTGGGCCAAACTTCATGAACTTGGCTCTAAGGCCGTGATGCTCTGTCGTTCCTCGATGATCAATCAACTTGCTCGATCAGGCAACCTTGCTGGAGCTCAAGCTCTTTATTCGATGTGGGATGGCTATCTTGAAGACGGCAAGCTGCAAGCTCAGCTCGACGCACTGAACATCCCGCTGACGAAGATTCATACCTCCGGCCACGCAGATACCCCGACCCTCAAGCGGTTGGTCGCAGCACTTCAACCGAATACCGTCACGCCTATTCATTCACAGCACCCCGAGCTTTACGAATCGCTGTTCCCGAACGTTGTGGCACGGACGGATGGTCAGTGGTGGTCTATTTGATTTCGTCATGGAGACAATGAACATGACCATTGCCATGGAATCTCTTGCAGCCCTGCACAGGAATTTTCCGAACATGTTTCCCGAAACGCCCCCGAAACCTGTGCAGCGTCCCCATAGCTTTTTTAGGTCGGACATTGAGCCCATATCGGAAGACCAAGACGCGCCAGCGTTTAGCGACATTTGGGCAGTCGTCGGATTTCTCCCTTTTCTCGAACCGGCCGTGGGCAATCCCGCCCTTGCATGTCACCCGACATTCAAGGTTGCTGTGTTGGAACCTTTTGACCAAGCCATCAGAGACTCTGGCTTCATCTACCCTCTGAAACTTAGCGAAGGCTCGACGGTAAATTTAGCTCAGGATAAATTGGATTGGGCAGTCGCGCTTTCTTTGGATGATCTCCGTCGCATCATGTGCGGAATCTCCGCCACGACGAACTTCTCAGCTTTTACAGACAACGTAGTGAACGGGGTTATTCAGACCATCCTGCAACGCTTCAGAGATACGCCGAGAACGTATGTCGAAGACCTGTCCCTGCTGATCCTCAGCTTTGATCCAATGGGCATCGACTACGGCTTTGCGGACGAGTACAAGCCGGAAGCCCAGGCACTTCTTGACCGACTACCACTCTGTCACAGCGAAGATAATGTGCAGAATTTAGTCAGCGAAGTGTTTCAGGGGTGGTTCCACGATGACCGACCAAAAGAGGAATTTGCATTGCTATCTTCCCAAGTATTTGCATGGTTTCAGCTAGCCAGGGAAAACGCCATTGAGACCCCGCCTGAACAAGCTGTTTTTACGGTGATAAGCAGATCCTTTAGTTGAGCTTGGCTAGCGCGCAGAATAGTCATATTCAGGATAGCATATATGCTTTTCTCGCAGTAGATAATGAAATCAAGTACATTCGGTCTAGAATTGACACTTAGCGAAAGGATGCGTAATGGATAGCAGCTTAAAGGATCTCAAGGGTAACAGCGCATGGAACACAAAGCGGGCAATGCGTGACCAATGTGTTGAGCTTCTTTGCGGACTGGACCAGGCAATCGCTCTTACTCTCCCCCAAGTCCAAATGCGAACAGCCAAGCAAGGTTTTCAGGTTGCTTCCGCAAGTCGACTAACACCAGAGTTTTTTGGCCAGTCGAAAGCGAATCCAGGACTTATAAGCCCGGGAACAGAAAGGCTTCTGGAATATGCTCTGTACGAACGCTACTTACCTGGACGCGACAATCAGGAGGCTCCTTGGAGATATCTGGTGCACAGACAGGTTCCTCTTTGTAATGTTATTTCATCAGATGGGTGGGGCGAGATAGACTTGCTCGGTGTTACCCATTTTGGACATCCCGTTGTCGTGGAATTGAAAAAGGAGAAGAGTGAAGACACCCCCCTTCATGCCCTACTTGAGGCTGCTTGTTACGCCATCTCACTAAAAGCGAACTGGGGTATCTTATATAAGGAAATAGTAGACAACTATAGCTCTCACGACCTCCGCCTTATCCCAGAAGAACCTAAGGCTATCCCTCTCGTAATCGCTGCGCCAGAGTTATTTTGGACCAATTGGAATCGCTGGAGCACAAGTGGCGTTGGCGTTCCAAGTGACACGCAGATCGCGTTCGGCCGATTGTGTGCCGGTTTCGCTGAAAGAAACATGCCGGTGGCCCGTGTGTCGTTAAGTCACGCCGGCTGGGACGAAAAGTCGCCGTTGTCGAGCGATGGGGTTTCCATTAATGATGTGGTGTCTTTCTTTCCAGGCTGGCCAACCTGAGAGCCATTGGATCATTTGAGAGTGAGCGCGATGTTTTTGAAAAGTGTTGATCTAAGGTCAACTCAAACCCCCTCACTTTCTGCAAACCCCACCACCAGTTGCATGGCACTTTGCTTGATGCTGAGCTACAGTCAGATATCGAGCTCGTTATGACGAAGGGGACTGGCGACTTATGACCCTAGCGCTTTTGGAAAGACGTGCAACAGTGAAGTATGATCGCGCAATCCATGAGCGTGAAGTTCGCTATATTCATAAGTATTATTTGCCACAGGAGCTAAAGCCTAAGATATTTGTTGCTGACATACTAGGGGTTCATTGTTGTTTTGCGGATGACGAGGAATGTAATCTTTGGAGGATGAGGATTCCTGCAGCGCTACCCGCATGTGTTATTCAATACGAAGATCTCGGACTGGAGAAGAGAATTGATGGGGACTCTGTACGGAAGGTGTTGGTCGCTTACGCAAAGTATATTGATGATTGCCGTGCTGAATTGACGCTCGAAGAAACTCGTTCTGCGCTGAACCTTAATGCATGGTTGCGTAAGTGGGAAAAACAACTTCTCGCGCAGCAAATTATGTTAATCGAGAGGCTTGAACGAAGAGTGCGGTCCAACGATTCGTGGATGACCGATTACGAGATCGACTTAGAAATTTCTTTCTATATCCGGGATGATGATCCATTTTCAGAAGAAAAAAACCCGGAAGGGTCCGAATACGATGTGGATTGCGATCCAGCGCTGCTTTGCAACACGCACTTTGTATTCGGCGCAGCCTGTGCAGAAGAAGCCCCCGAGCACGACTATTGGGGGCTCGGCGATCAACAAGCCCACAATGACCCGAGCGCGTCAGGTAACCCGATTTACCAATTACCGCACTGCACCACGTTCCACGACCTGTACGATCATCAGCACATACCGATGAAGCACATGGGCCGAGTTGGACGCGTTTACGCAGATTTTGTTATCCGCTATCAGCACGGGATCAGTGTTGACTTGACCGGCGAAGAAGCTGTGACTGTGAAGGACGAACCGAGAATACGGGAAAGAATCGCCTTGAGATAAAACGCATAATCCATGTTCACAATATCTGAGCACCTCAACGTCATCAGAGACATCGATGGGATTGACTTCGCTTGCCTGGATATCAGAATTCATTTATAGCTCCGCTCCTTGTCAAATTTCTACTGGTTCATCGCTGTCGATTGGGTAATGCCGTCTGCTCCTTGAGCATCACTCCGCTCAGCCTGCGCCGGCGCGCCTCGCACAAGAGGTAGAACAACTTGTCGGCAGCTTCCTGATACGTCATCCCGCCGGGACGCACATTGGAAATGCAGTTGCGGCAGGCATCGGTGGTACCGACCGTCGGTTGGTAGGTCAAG
>CAISUK010000530.1 GCA_903888645.1 uncultured Pseudomonadota bacterium
AGCGTACCCGGTGGCAAAGACAATTCAAGGCCGACGCGGCTGATGAAACCCTTGGTCGGATAGAGGCGACTGTCAATGGTTTCCTTGGCCCAGCCGATATTGCCGAGCAAGGTCGTGTTGGACGCGCCAAACTGATTCACATAGTCGACATAGCGTTGTGGCGAAACGCCGGCCGTGACACCCAGTTTTGTAACATCAGCCGACAGGCCGAGACTGATGTAGTCGTCCTCCGCGATTGGCAGTCCATAGCGAACGCCCGCACCGGTCGACTTGGTATCGTACGTGCCGACCGTCAGCGAACTCGTATTGGTGTTTCGGTGATAAATATCGAAACCGCGGGAGATTCCGTCGACCGTGTAATACGGGTCGGTATAGGAGAACGAGTAGACGGTGTTGATCTTGCCCGTGCTGACCTGCGCGCCAATCGTCTTGCCGCTGCCGAACAGATTTTGCTGCTGGATAGAACCGGTCAGTACCAAGCCTTCCGAACTTGAGAAGCCCGCGCCAACCATGATATTACCGGTAGCCTTTTCCTTGACGTTGACATTCACGTCGACCTGATCGGTAGTGCCGGGCACCGCCGGGGTTTCAATGGTCGTTTCTTCAAAATAGCCGAGCCGGTCGACGCGAGTGCGCGATTTGTTGATCTTGTCGCCGTCGTACCAACTCCCCTCGATCTGGCGCAGTTCGCGGCGAACGACTTCGTCGCGGCTGCGCGTGTTGCCGGTTACGTTGATGCGCCGCACATAAACTCGACGCCCCGGGTCAATGAAAATGGTGAAGGCCGCGGTGCGCTTATCCTTGTCAAGTTCCGGCGCTGCATTGACGTTGGCAAAAGCATATCCTTCGTTGCCGAGGCGGTCGCTGATAGCCTTGGTCGTTTCCGTCAGCTTGCCCCGCGAATAGACTTCACCTGGCTTGATCTTGACCAATTTTGTCAATTCAGCTTCTGGCAACAGCAGTTGACCGGCGAGTTTTACCGAAGAGACTGTATATTTTTCACCTTCGGTCAAATTGATGGTGATGTAGATGTCCTGCTTGTCGGGCGTAATTGAAACCTGTGTCGAGTCGACGTTGAATTCCAGATAACCGGCGTCCAGATAAAAAGAGCGCAAGGTTTCCAGATCGCCCGACAGCTTCTGTTTGGAATACTGGTCGTTCGAGGTATACCAGGTCAACCATCCCGGCGTACGCAACACGAAGAGGTCGAGAAGTTCCTTCTCCGGAATCGCCTGATTACCAATGATATTGATCTGCTTGATCTTGGCGATGCTGCCCTCTTCGACAGCGAAGTTGATGCCAACGCGGTTGCGCTCCAGCGGCGTCAAGGTCGTTGTCACGGTCACGGCGTAATAGCCTCGAATCATATACTGTCTCTTGAGTTCCTGTTCGGCGCGCTCGAGCAGGCTGCGATCAAAAATCCGCGACTCGGCCAAGCCGACGTCGCGCAGACCTTTCTTGATCTGCTCCTTGTCAAAAGCCTTCAGCCCGGCGAATTCGATCGACGAGATTGCTGGTCGTTCCTCAAGCAGCACAACCAGAACGCCACCATCAATCTCGAGACGCACATCCTTGAAGAAGCCGGTCGCAAACAATGCCTTGATCGCTTGCGCCGCCTTGTCGTCGGTCATGGTTTCGCCAACCTTGACCGGCAAATAGCTGAATACCGTGCCAGCCTCCGTTCGCTGAATGCCTTCGACGCGGATATCTTTGACAACGAAGGGAGCGAAGGCATGCGCGGTCGTCGCAAACAATGTCGCCAGCAATGCCGGAATTAGTGCTTTTTTCATACGGATAGCTGGAAATTAGCTGGAAATCAAGCGGTTGATGTCATTATAAAAGGCGAATGCCATAAGCAGCACCAGCAGGGTCAGTCCGATCTGTTGTCCGACTTCCATGACCCGCTCGGAAACCGGTCCGCCTTTGATTATTTCGGCGAGATAATACAGCAAATGTCCGCCATCCAGAATCGGTATCGGGAGCAAATTCAGGACGCCCAGACTGATGCTTATCATGGCCAGAAACTTGAGGTACTGGGTGGCCCCCATTCGCGCCGACTGGCCCGCATAATCGGCGATGGTCACCGGCCCGGACAAATTCCGCCAGGACAATTCACCGGTAAGCATGCGGCCAATCATTTTCAGACTGAAGATCGAGGTATCCCAGGTCTGGGTGACGGATTTGAGCAGAGCCGCTGCCGGCGGGTAGCGGACAAAGGTCATCATCTCGATGCGGGTATTCGGATCCTCTTTGACCATCACGCCGATCCGGCCGATCCGATGCCCTTTTTCGACTTCCTCGATTGCGCTGACTTCCACGTTCAAGGCCCGTCCGTCGCGAAGCAGCGAAATTTTCAGGACATGCCCAACCGAATTGCGAATGGCATTCGCCACGTCCGCCCAGCTCGCGATCGTCGTGCCATCGATGGACGTAAACTCGTCATCGGCGCGCAGACCGACTCGGGACGCCGGCGAATCGGGGGCGACCTTGCCGATGATAGGCTTCAAAACCGGACGATACAGTTCCAGGCCGATCTTCTGCATCAGGTCGCCGTCGGGATCATCCAGGTTGATGCCATTCAGTTCGACGGTACGATCGATCAGCTCTGCCTTGTGCGTCTCGACGCCAAGCGTTGCCTGCTGATGGCGCAGGGCCGGCTGGAGGATTTCCCAGCGTGCTTCCTGCCAGGTCGCGACGCTCTTGCCATTGACTGTGCGAATCAGATCACCGCTGGCAACTCCCGCCTGAGCCGCAGCGGTGCCAATCGCCGGGGCTGAAAGTAACGGTCGCAACTCCTCCACGCCCTGGATAAACAAAGCCCAATAGATCAGGACCGCCAACGCCAGATTGGCCAGCGGTCCGGCCACCACGATGAGGATGCGCTTGAAAACCGGCTGCCGATTGAATGCTTGTCCAAGTTCCTCGTGGGCCACCTCGCCCTCGCGTTCGTCGAGCATCTTGACATAGCCGCCGAGGGGAAATGCGCAGATGGTCCAATCGGTCTCGGCGTAACGTCGAACCAGCAAGGTCTTGCCAAAACCGACCGAAAAACGCAATACCTTGACGCCGCATAATCGGGCAATTGCGTAATGACCTAACTCGTGAACGACGATGAGAACGCCCAATACCAGGGCAAATGCAGCGAGATAGTAAAGGAGATTTCCGGCGCTGCTCATTGCCAGCGACGCAGGATCGAGGTCGCGACGCTGCGCGCTTCGACATCTGCGCCCGTCACCGTCGCCAAGTCGGTCGCCGCGATCGTCGGTTGGCTATCTAGCGTCGCCGCAATGACATCGGCAATCCGTGCGAAGGGCAATCTGTCGGCCAGAAATTCCGCGACCGCCACCTCGTTGGCGGCATTGAGTATGGCCGGCGCTGTGCCCGCCTGGCGCAAGGCGCGATAGGCAAGCTCAATACAGGGAAAGCGCGCTGCGTCGGGACGTTCAAAGTTGAGTTGCCCGATCTGCATCAGGTCGAGCGGGGCGACGCCGGAGTCGATACGTTGGGGATAGGCTAAAGCATGCGCAATCGGTGTCCGCATATCCGGATTGCCCAGTTGAGCGATAACAGAACCGTCGATATATTGGACCATGGAGTGCATGACACTCTGAGGGTGAATGACGATCTCGATGCAGTCGGCCGGTGCGTTGAATAGATAATGCGCCTCGATGACCTCGAGTCCCTTGTTCATCATCGTCGCCGAATCAACGGAAATCTTCCGCCCCATCACCCATTTCGGATGTGCGCACGCCTGCGCTGGCGTGATGGACGCGAACTGCTCCAGCGGTAAAGTACGAAAGGGTCCGCCGGAAGCCGTGAGCAAAATGCGGCGAATTCCTTTTGCCTTCAAATTGCCAGCGTAATCGGCCGGCAGCGATTGGAAAACAGCGTTGTGCTCGCTGTCGATCGGCAGCAGCACGGCGTTGGCGCGGCACACTTCGGCCATGAACAGATCGCCGGCCATCACCAGCGCTTCCTTGTTGGCCAGCAGCACCCGTTTGCCTGCTCGCACCGCTGCCAGCGTCGGGCGCAGGCCGGCGGCGCCGACGATTGCCGCCATCACTGCATCGACTTCGGGAAGTGCCGCCACTTGCTCGAGGGCAGCACTGCCGGCCAGCACTTCCGTCGCGACGCCAGCTTGGCGCAACAGCGTGCGCAATCGTAGCGCATCCCCTTCGCCATCGACGACGGCGAAGCGAGGAGAATGCCTCGCGCATAACCTGGCCAAGTCGTCTATGCGTGAATGGGCGGTCAGAGCGACGACTTCGAAGCGATCGCGATGGCGTTCGACGACATCGAGCGTGCTGGCGCCGATCGAGCCCGTTGCACCCAGTACGACCAGGCGTTGTGTGGATGTCATTGCTAAAGTCCTATCTTGGCCCGGAAAAAGGGCGTCACGCTGAACAACGCCACAGCGGGCAGCGTCGCCGTCAGACTGTCGATGCGATCCAGGACACCGCCATGGCCCGGCAACAGGTTGCCGCTATCTTTCAGACCCATCTGCCGTTTTGCCAGCGATTCAAAAAGATCGCCGATGATCGAGAGCGCGACCAGCAACACCAAAACGACCGCCAAACCGGGGCGAAATGCCTGCCCGCTCGATTGCAGAAGAACAAAGCCGTAGAGCAGAACGGCCAGCATGCCGCCAGCGACTCCTTCCCAGGATTTACCGGGACTGATGGTCGGGGCGAGCTTGTGCCGGCCAAAGGCGCGACCGAAAAAGAAGGCGGCAATGTCTGCGACCCAGACGAGCGCCATGGCGGCCAGCAAGAATGTCGGTGAAATTTCTCGCATGATCACGATCGCCAATGCAGTCGGAACGATCACCACGACTCCCACTGCGAAGCCCATCGCCGCCGCAATGCGCCACTTGGCAAATAGCCAAAACGGGACGACACAGCACCAGAACAGCAAGGAAACGCCTAACAGCGTCAATGCGCCGGGGGTGGCCATGACAGCGTCAATGGCGAGAACGCTGGCGGTGGCGGTGGCCACGACAATGGCAAAAATCAGGCGGCCACGCGGCGATTGGCCAAGCAGACCGGCCCACTCCCATGCCGCGACCCCGGAGAGCGCGATGGTCAGAACAATCCACAGAAGCTTTGGAAGCCAAAAGATCGCAAACAGTAAACCTCCCAGCAACAACAGTGCTGTGATCACCCGCGCCTTAAGCATCTTGACTTTGCGCGACTGGCTCCGTGCAAGGCACCGCAGTTGAGCGACGTTGCTCGACCAATTGCTCGCTGGTCCGACCAAAGCGGCGCTCGCGCTTTCGATAGGAGGCAATGGCCACCTCGAGTGCTTCTGCGTCAAACTCGGGCCAAAGCAGTTCGGTAAAGAAAAGTTCGCAATAGGCCAGTTGCCAGATGAGGAAATTGCTGATGCGTTGCTCGCCGCCGGTGCGAATGAACAAGTCCGGCTCAGGTGCGTAGGCCATTGCCAGATAGGGAGCGACATCAGTCTCGTCATAGTGACCGAGTTTGCCTGGATCCTGGCACACCATGCGATTGGCCGCCTGCATGACATCCCAGCGTCCACCGTAATTAGCCGCGATAGTCAATGTCAGGCGAGTATTGGGGGCAGTCAACTCTTCGCTCTGGCGAATCAGTTCGATCAGACGGGGCTCGAATCTGGAACGATCGCCGATCACCCGCAAGCGAACGCCATTGTCGTGCAGCTTGCCCATTTCCGCTTCTAGCGCGGCGATGAACAAGGTCATCAGAAACGAAACTTCCTCTTCCGGACGTCGCCAGTTCTCGGAGCTGAAGGCAAACAGGGTAAGGTAGGAAATGCCGCGCTCAATGCAGGCGCGCACCGTGGCACGAACCGCTTCTAAGCCCCGTTTGTGCCCGGCCACGCGTGGCAGGAATCGCCGTCGCGCCCAGCGTCCGTTCCCGTCCATGATGATCGCAAGGTGCTGCGGAACATCGCCGACTTGGGGAATTGCCTGAGTCGAACTGGAGAATGGCTTCATGACGGGACGGTCCGATCACACGGCCATCAAGTCCTTCTCTTTTTCTGCAAGCATTCTGTCGATTTCCGCAATGTGCCGGTCTGTCAATTTCTGGACGTCATCCTGGGCGCGTCGCTCGTCGTCCTCGGAAACTTCCTTGGCCTTCAGGGCATCCTTGAGGTGCTGGTTGGCGTCGCGGCGCAAGTTGCGCACAGACACCTTGGCCGTTTCGCCCTCGTGCTTTACCACCTTGATCAAATCGCGGCGACGCTCCTCAGTCAAGGGTGGCATCGGCACACGAATGATTTCCCCCTGGGTGGCCGGATTGAGGCCGAGGTCGCCATCGCGAATGGCCTTTTCAACCTTGCCGACCATGTTCTTTTCCCACGGTTGCACGCCAATGGTGCGGGCGTCGATCAGCGTCACATTGGCCACCTGATTGATCGGAATCATCGACCCGTAATAGTCGACCTGAATATGATCGAGAATTCCGGTATGGGCGCGTCCTGTGCGAATTTTGCCTAGGTCATGCTTGAGCGCCTCGAGCGATTTCTGCATTTTTTGTTCGGTGGTTTTCTTCAGATCGGCAATCATGATCAATTCCTAGCAATGAACCAGTGTACCTTCATCGCAACCTTCGACAACGCGCTTGAGGGCACCAGGCCTGAAAATCGAGAAAACATTGATCGGCAATTTCTGGTCGCGACACAGGGCCAGCGCCGTCGCATCCATCACCTTGAGATTCTTGCCGATCGCTTCGTCGAAACTGATCCGGGCGTAGCGCTGCGCATTTGGATTGGTGACGGGATCGGCGGTATAGACCCCGTCGACCTTGGTCGCCTTGATAACCACTTCGGCGCCAATTTCCGACCCGCGCAAAGCTGCTGCCGTGTCGGTTGTAAAAAAAGGATTCCCGGTACCGGCAGCAAAAACGACGATCTTGCCTTCTTCCAGGTAACGAATGGCTTTGCCGCGAATGTATGGCTCGACCACTTGCTCGATATTGAGTGCCGATTGCACCCGGCTGTTGAGGCCGGCCTGGCGCATCGCATCCTGCAGGGCCATTGCGTTCATGACCGTGGCGAGCATGCCCATGTAATCGGCGGTAGCGCGATCCATGCCGGTTGCCGTACCGGCGACACCGCGAAAGATGTTGCCGCCACCGATGACGATGCCGATCTCGACACCCATCGCCGCCACTGAGGCGATTTCACCGACGATCCGGGAAATCGTCTCGCGGTTGATCCCATAAGCATCATCGCCCATCAGGGCTTCACCTGACAGCTTGAGCAGGATGCGCTTGTAGGCGGCCATGCAGATTTCTCTAGCGGTTGGCAGCGGCCGCGGCTGCTTGAGCCGCAACCTCGGCGGCGAAGTCCGTCACCTTCTTTTCAATGCCTTCGCCGACGACATACAGCGTAAATCCGGCTACCGCTGCGCCCTTGCCCTTGAGCAGTTGCTCGATCGTCTGCTTGCCATCTTCGGCCTTGACAAAAACCTGACCAAGCAGCGTGACTTCCTTGAGAAACTTCTGCACGGTGCCTTCGGCGATCTTCTCGAGCATGGCTTCCGGCTTGCCAGCCTCGCGGGCCTTTTCGATGGCGATGCGCCGTTCGGTTTCGAGCAGTTCCGCCGACACGCCTGAAGAATCGAGCGATTTCGGCTTTGCCGCGGCAATGTGCATCGCCAGATCCTTGGCCAACTGTTCGTCGCCGCCGACCACGTCGACCAGTACACCGATCTTGGCGCCGCCGTGGATGTAACTGGCCAATCGACCCTTGGCCTCGACGCGAACAAAGCGCCGAATGGTCATGTTTTCGCCGATCTTGCCGACCAGCGCCGCACGCGTCGATTCCACGGTGCCTTCGCCTAGCGGCAGACTCGACAGAGCGCCGACATCCGAGGGATTCTGCACTGCCACCAGTGCAGCACAGTTTGCCGTCAGCTTGATGAATTCATCATTCTTGGCGACGAAATCGGTCTCGCTATTCACTTCGATGATGCTGCCGAGCTTTCCATCGGTGCCGATATAGATACCAACAATGCCTTCGGCGGCGACACGGCTGGCCGCCTTGCTCGCCTTGTTACCGAGTTTGACGCGCAGAATTTCTTCGGCCTTGGCCAGATCGCCGCCTGCCTCGGTGAGCGCCTTCTTGCATTCCATCATCGGCGCGTCGGTTTTCTCGCGCAGCTCCTTGACCATACCTGCGGTAATTGCCGCCATCGCTCTACTCCAATTTCATAATCTTTTCGCTGCACTGCGGCCGCCCTGACGGCGGCGGCCCCTCAAAATCGTCGACCCGATTACTCGGCAGCTTCTTCCTCGACCTCGACGAATTCGTCTTCGCCGGCGACCGCCGCGACGACTTCGTTAAGCGCCTGATTGCGACCTTCGAGCACGGCATCGGCTACGCCGCGAGCATAGAGACGAATGGCTCGGCTGGAATCGTCGTTGCCGGGAATAATGTAGTCGATGCCTGCCGGAGAATGGTTGGTATCGACAATGCCGATCACCGGAATGCCCAGCTTGCCGGCTTCGGTGACGGAAATCTTGTGGTAGCCGACATCGATGACAAAGATGGCGTCGGGCAAACCCGGCATATCCTTGATGCCACCGATGCTCTTCTGCAGCTTTTCCATTTCGCGACTGAAGGTCAGCGCTTCCTTCTTGCTCAAGCGCTCGAAGGTGCCGTCCTGCGCCATCAACTCAAGATCCTTGAGGCGCTTGATGGACAGCTTGACGGTCTTGAAGTTGGTCAGCATGCCGCCGAGCCAGCGCTCGTCCACATAAGGCATGCCGGCGCGTTGCGCTTCTTCGGCAATGATTTCGCGTGCCTGACGCTTGGTGCCGACGAAGAGGATGCTGCCCTTCTTGGCGGACAGTTTCTTGACGAATGCAATCGCCTCGTTGTACTTGGCGAGCGTCTTCTCAAGATTGATGATGTGAATCTTGTTGCGATGGCCAAAAATGTAGGTGGCCATCTTGGGATTCCAGAACCGCGTCTGGTGACCGAAGTGGACACCAGCTTCCAGCATTTGCCGCATGGTCGTACTCATGAAAGTTCTCCGAACAGGGTTTAACCGCCGCCCAGCCGTTTGCAGATCCCCCGAACTGCGGGGGAGCACCCTTTCGGTGCCGGGCGTGTGAATTTTGCAGTTAGGTGAATCGAGTAAAGCATCGATGTCTAAAGGCAATCTCCCTATTATAGCCCGATCCGCCGATTTCCCTCAAGCGTGGCAGCACTTTGGTGGTGGCGCGGTTAGAATGTCGCCCAATATTTGAACTTCTGCACGTTCCAGCGGCCCTGCCGCGCCTTCGCCAATGAGCATCAGCATCAAGAGCCCCGAAGAAATCGAAAAGATGCGTCTGGCCTGCCGGCTGGCGGCCGAAGTCCTCGACTATATCGAACCATTTGTCATCGCCGGCGTCATGACCGCCGAACTTGATCGGCTCTGCCACAATTACATGGTTGACGTGCAGGGTTGTGTTCCGGCCCCGCTCAACTACGCGCCCCATGGCTATTCGCCTTATCCGAAATCCATCTGTACGTCGATCAATCACCAGGTTTGCCATGGTGTTCCCAGCGAAAAATCCCTGAAGAAAGGCGACATCGTCAATCTCGATATCACGACGATCAAAGAGGGCTATCACGGCGATACCAGTCGCATGTTCATCGTTGGCGAAGCGTCGATACTGGCCAAGAGACTGTGCAATGTCACCTACGAATGCCTTTGGCTCGGCATCGAACAAGTCCGTCCCGGCGGGCGTCTGGGCGACATCGGCGCAGCCATCCAGAAGCATGCCGAGCGTCATGGTTTTTCGGTGGTCCGCGAGTTTTGCGGCCATGGTATCGGCCGCAGTTTCCATGAAGATCCGCAAGTGCTGCATTTTGGCAAGGCTGGCACCGGCATCGTCCTGCAACCGGGGATGACATTCACCATCGAGCCGATGATCAACGCCGGCAAGGCGG
>CAISUK010000531.1 GCA_903888645.1 uncultured Pseudomonadota bacterium
CGCTACAGCGGCGAGTTCCGCGCACACATTCCGCCGCAGGTGCATCGCGTCCTGGCGATGCAGGCGGCCGAGCAGGGCGTCAGCCTCAATCGTTTGGCGAGCGCCAAACTGGCCTCGTGAAGAAAGCCGCTCCCGCCCCGGCCGGCCCGCAGGCGCTGAATACCGAGCATAGTTCGACGATCGATTTCGCCGAGCACAAGCGCCGCGCCGGCGAAGGCGCGGCGCCGTACCGCCGCGAGGCCGATGTACAACGCACACTAAACCCTGTGCAGTATTATCGCGGCCATGAAATATGACGATCTGCGCGACTTCCTGTCGCAATTGGAAAAGCAGGGCGAACTGAAGCGCGTCGCCGTCGAAGTCGATCCGCGTCTGGAGATGACCGAAATCTGCGACCGGGTGCTGCGCGCCGGTGGTCCGGCGATCCTCTTCGAGAAACCCAAGGGGCATTCGATTCCAGTGCTCGCCAACCTGTTCGGCACGCCGCGTCGCGTTGCTTTGGGCATGGGCGAAGACAGCGTCGAGGCGCTGCGCGAGGTCGGCAAGTTGCTGGCCTATCTCAAGGAGCCGGAGCCCCCCAAAGGTCTGAAAGACGCCTGGGACAAACTGCCGATGCTGCGCCAGGTGTTGAACATGGCGCCGAAAGTGGTGTCGTCGGCACCGTGCCAGGAAATCGTTTGGGAGGGCAAGGATGTCGATCTGGCGCGGCTACCGGTGCAGACCTGCTGGCCGGGCGACGCCGGACCATTGATTACCTGGGGGTTGGTAGTGACGCGCGGCCCGCAGCGGACGCGGCAGAACCTTGGCATCTATCGGCAACAGGTGATCGGGCCGAACAAAGTCATCATGCGCTGGCTGGCGCATCGCGGCGGCGCGCTGGATTTTCGCGATCATTGTGCGAAGCATCCAGGGCAACCGTTTCCGCTGGCCGTGGTCATTGGCGCCGATCCGGCCACGATCCTGGGAGCCGTCACGCCGGTGCCCGACGCGCTCTCCGAATACCAATTTGCCGGCCTGTTGCGCGGTGGCAAGACCGAACTGGTCAACTGCATCGGCTCCGATCTGCAGGTGCCGGCATCGGCTGAGATCGTCCTCGAGGGCGTCATCCATCCGGGCGAGACCGCCGCCGAAGGGCCGTTCGGCGATCACACTGGCTACTACAACGAGGTAGCGGATTTCCCCGTATTCACTATCCAGCGCATCACCACCCGGCGCCAGCCGATCTACCACAGCACCTACACCGGCAAGCCGCCTGACGAACCGGCGGTGCTCGGCGTGGCGCTCAACGAAGTGTTCGTGCCGCTGCTGCAGAAACAGTATTCGGAGATCGTCGATTTCTATCTGCCGCCCGAGGGTTGCTCCTATCGCCTCGCCATCGTCTCGATCAAGAAGCAGTATCCCGGTCATGCCAAGCGGGTGATGTTCGGCATCTGGAGTTTTCTGCGCCAGTTCATGTATACCAAGATCATCATCGTCACCGATGACGACATCGACATCCGCGACTGGAAGGAAGTGGTGTGGGCGCTGACCACTCGCGTCGATGCCGCGCGCGACACGCTGATCGCCGAAAATACGCCAATCGATTATCTCGATTTCGCCTCGCCGGTGGCCGGCCTCGGCAGCAAAATGGGCATCGACGCCACCAACAAATGGCCAGGCGAAACCGACCGCGAATGGGGTCGCAACATCGTCATGGATCCGGCGGTCAAGCGGCGAGTCGACGAACTGTGGAACAATCTTGGGCTATGAGTTGGTCAATGCGCCGGACAACAGGCACAACGTAGGGGACATCGTGAGCGAACCAGAATTCATTCCCGCCGGCGACAATCTCGACGGCCCGCGCGCCTGGTGCAACATCATGTACGGGCTGCACGCGCTCTCGGCGGCCAGCGGCATCCTGACCTCGGCCACCATTGTCGGCGCCTTCGTCTTCGGCTGGCCGTCGGTCATTGCCGTCATCATCAATTATGTGACGCGCAATCAGGTGCGCAACACCTGGCTGGAAAGCCATTGGCGCTGGCAACTGCGCACCTTCTGGCTGGCGGCTGGCTGGCTGCTGGCAGCCGGTGTGCTGATGTTGACGCTGATCGGCATTCCGGCGGCGCTGCTGGCCATACTCGTTACGGGTGTGTGGGTGCTCTATCGGGTCGTGCGCGGCTGGATGGCACTCAGTGAAAGACGCCCGCTGCCGGTAGCCTGAGAATGCCGAATGGCATTGCCGGGATGCTGTGATTCGCTTGCTGCGGATGTATCTAAGTGGCGTAGCCTTCGCGGCGCAGTATCGGGATCCACTTTTGATCGATGATCTGGGTGAAACCAGAAAATGTTGGATGCATTTCGTTGTCCCAGTCAGATTTGTAATCGGTCTCCTGGCGCAACACGCCGCGACTGTCGATGTAATGGATGCCCTGTGCCGGGTTGTCGAAGCGGGCAAAGGCGCCGTTCATCTCGTCAATTATCAGGCGGCTGATCGAAGCACGGAGCGCCGGGTTATCGGCGGCCACCTTGGCGGCATCCAGCGCTGGTTTCAGCCAGGGTCCGGCGACGCTCAGCCCGGCAAGGGAAAAACCCCGGCCGTCGGGCACCGGGTAGTCATAACCGTGCAGGAACACATCGGCCATGCGGTTTTGCTTGCCGAAGGCCCAGGCGATGTCATGGATCATCAGGCCGAGTGAGCCGGAGATGTCGCGCAGCAAGCCGTCCAGCCCGTCAGCATCTATGCAATCCTCGGCAACGTCGATGCCGGTGCAATCCGCCTTGAGCGCCAGCCGGTAATTGACGGCGTCATTGCCGCCACCGCTGATGATGACGGCAGAATAGTATTTGCTGGCATCAGGACCCAGTTCGTTCTGAAAGGCTGCAGCGAATTTGCCGGCGCCCACATATTGGTTGATGGCAGCACCGTTGTAGCCGAGCATCTGGATCGTCCGATAACCATCCTTCAGCGCCGGATGCTCGATCAGCGCCTGCAGGATATTGTTCTTCGGATACCAGAACCAGGAATCGCCGATCGCCAGGATTGCCGGAAATTCGCCGGGATTCCAGCTTTCACCGTGGCTGACAATTCGCATACGCTATCTCTCCTTGATTGGATTACGCTTGTGTCTCAGGTAGCCACGGTTTTGTTATTTGGCCGGCGATTCCTCATCCCTTGGCCATCAGCAAGTATTCGAGAATGCTCATGACCCCAGCCCCGCCGAAGGGCAGAATCAAGGCGCGCACAATGGGCTGCTCGCTGAGTGGGGCAAAGGCGCCGGTGCGCAGGTTGGTGGCCACCTCGCGCATCAGTCGCACAGCTTCAGGGGTGCAGAATTTGGCTTCTTCCGGCGACGGCCCGCCGCGCAGGCGAACCTCGACCTTGATCAACTGTTCGATCGTATAGCGACGAATGCGCTCGGCCGAGTGGCGCAAGGCCAGCGCGCTGACGATGACAAGCAAGAGGCCGATGCTGATTACGGCAAGCAGTCCCCACGGCGTTACCCAGTTGTCGAACAGTTGGCTGCGCGCCACCAGCAGCAGCACGCTGAGGATAAACGGATAGAGGACGATATCGCCCACCGACTCGGACATCCGCGCGCTCAGCATCAGGTCGACATAGGTGCGCGAGGCCTTGCAGTCGACCCCGCAAAAGCGCTGCAAGGTGTCGTCGCCCCAGGCACTCGGCTTGGCAACGGCGCCGTCGCCGAACAGACGGCGCAGAAACAAGGTGCTGACAGCGACCCGTCCCAGCGTGGCGATCAGCACCAGCAACATGCTGAGCACTGCCGCCATGGAGGTCAGGTGGTCAAGGGCCAGGCTGGCACTGCCGCGTAGCGGGGCGATTGGCGGATCGAGGGAAATCAGCACCGCCGAAAAGCCGCAATACAGCGCGACGCCAGCCGCAATGCGCAAAGTGACGGTGCCCGGGGAAGTCCATTGGCGATAGTTCGCCCAGAGCCGTTTGACATCGACGGCGGCAGTGTCATTGTCGTCGGGCAGGGTTGGGCAAAGGCGGCAATAGAGTGCATCAAAACCCCCGCCAAGGCAGGCGCGCAGATCCACCCACCAGCGGCGCAGGGGTGATGTTCCAATGGGTCTGGCGGGCAGTTCCTCGCGGAAGAACTCATGGGCGATCCGACCATCGCCCTCCGTCAAACAGGTACGTGCATGAATGAGCAAAGTAGCGCCGAGAATGACCACGGCAACGCGCACGAACTCGCTTGGCCAGATGCTGACGCCGGCAAGCCAGCGCAGCGGTTCCTCGCCGGGCAGGGCTGCCACCGTGATAATGCAATAAGCATAGAGACCGAGCAGGCTCGTGGCAGCTGCCAGAACTTGCCAGCTGGTCCGCAATAGCTTGCGCAGGCACCAGCTAAAGGCAAGCCCGAACAGTAGCGCCAGACTGAGCCCGGTGACCAGTCGGATGCCCTTTCCAACGGCAGAGTCCTGCGCAGCGATGCCAGGTTTGCAATGATCGGCCTTTGCGCCTTCGGCCGGCAGCGCTTGCAGCGGCACCGCCGTGCCGTCGCCAATCTCGAAGAGCCTCGGACAAGCGGCTGGCGAGATTCGGCTGACGTTTCCATCGGCGGCGCGTGGTGCCTGGGTCAGCGCCAGGCTGGTGGCGAGGAAGGTGGCGGTTTGATAGGTATCGCGAAATGGCGGCGCGCCTTTTTGCAGTTCGCCAGCGTTGCCGAGATGAGCCTGATCCTGTCGATGCACGCGCAAATCATATCCAGAGGCGACGACCAGGTTGCGGGTCCAGCGCAACTGGTCGTTCTGCAGAAAGCCGGCATCGAGGTCGGTGGTGGCAAAGATAGCCTGCGGCAGCCGCTCACGCAGTGCATGGAGAATCGCCAGCTTGTCATAAACGTCGCTACCAAGCACGACGACGGCGCGTATGGAGCGGCCGGCGGGATTCATGTTGAACGGGATCCAGCTTTCCCTGGCCTTGGTTTCCAGACGATCGTTTTGCTCACGTACCCGCGCTGCGATCCGCAACAGGTAATCGAATTGGCTCTGCCCCTGAGCCCGCTCCTCGGGAGCAGTCGTTTCTTTCTTGGCATCCGCGCTGCTGGCGCCGGAACGTTTACTGCCAGTTTCGTTGGCCGGCGAAGTCTTGCCATCGAGGCCTCTGAAATAGCGAAAGATATGCAGGTTTGCCGGTTCCTGGCGTGACTCGCCACATTGCAGGGAGTGGCGAAATTCGTTCTCCAGACTGCGCCCGTAGTGCGTGTCGGCTTCCACGACGATGGCGATATGGTCGAAGGCGGATTCGCCGCCAGCGCAACTGCGCGGGTTATCGGGCGTCGGCAAGTTCAAGTTGCGGTTACGCAGTTCGCGCGACAGGCTTGCAACAATCTCCCGGTCATTCGGGCTGAGGCGAACGTCATCGAAACGACTGCTCGGATCGGTCAGTCGCGGTGCCAGGAATTCGACGCAGTTGCCCCGCCAAACGGCCGCCTTGCCATTGTCCGTTTGGCAGAGCGAGGGAGAAGCATTGCCGACCGCCGCAGTCGGCCACAGATCGGCAGCCGTTTCTTCGCTGCTCGGTCCGACGATTTTGACTGCGACGCCGCTATCCGGCAGCACTTGCCCGAAAAACTCGTTCAGGCGGGCGCGGGCATCGGGGTTGAACGACTCTTCGGTAAGCCAGAGTAAGAAGACTTTGTCGATCCCGCCGATAGCCCCGGCACCCCCGCCGGCGCCTCCGCTGTCATCCCCGTTTGCGCCAGAGGCTCTTTTCCACTGCTCGAACGGGACCAGTCTGGGGAAGCCCTTGGCTTTTGCCTCGGGGTTGTCCAACTTGGCATAACCGATGCCCCGGCTATAGACGGGCTGATAGCCTTTGTCGATCAATCCCGACAGAACCGCGTAGCGATTGCGCCGGCGATCCTCGGCATCTTCTGCATAGGGACCGCCAAAAATCATGACCGGCAGGACCAGTGTGCCCTTGCCGGCCTCGCCGATTGCTTTCTTCAGCCATGTCGGTGTGTGGCATTCGGCCGATGGCTGCCCGCAGACCGCGTTATCGCTACGCTCGTTGCCATTGCTGGCAGTGCTGCCCGCCCGATCTGCCACCTGGACTGCTTCGAGCGGATCCTGCCAGAGGCGCGCTTCGACATCCTGGCCGTAGTGGGGAACCGTCGCCTGGTGGATTTCGGCAACCGGACGATCAGACTGCAACGGTTGATGCTGCACCAGCAAGCCGCCGGCAAAGAGCAGCAAGGCCACCAGCGGCGCGATCGGAATGCTGCTGCCGCCGCGATTACCCTCAGCCATGGGTTACCACCTGTCATTTGCCGCGATCAGCGAAACAATAGGAAAGTCCGCGCGAAAAAGCAACAAGAATAAGCCTTCCAATACTAAAGTATGGGGGTTCCGACAGTGGCCCGCAAAGGGCGCTGGACCTGCCTTGATTGCGGCCTTGGTTGCCTATGAGTTGCCTATGAATTGCGCTCGTAGACCCAGGCCAGCAGAGCATCGAGCGCGTTCTGGGCGGCGCCGGCATTGGCGTGATTGACCAGGCAGACAACGATCTGACGATGACCCGCGTGGTCCAGGACGTAGCCGGCGATCGCCTTGGTGCTGTCAAGCGTGCCAGTCTTAATGTGAGCATGACCAGCAACGCCATTTTGCTGCAGATGCCGGATCATCGTGCCGTCCACACCGACCACCGGCAGCGAAGACATGAACTCCGCCATGACCGGACTGTTCCAGGCAGCGCCGAGCAGCCGGCCGAGGCTGTCGGCGCTGATGCGCTCGCGCCGCGACAAGCCAGCGCCATTTTCCAGAACCAGTTCCGGAAAGTTCAGGTTTTTTCGCCTCAGCCATTGGCGGATTGCGGCTTCGGCGTCATCGGGGCGCGCCGGCTTGTCGCCGCTTGCGTGGGCCCGGCCGAGCGCCAGGAAAAGCTGGCGGGCCATGACGTTATTGCTGAACTTGTTGATGTCGCGGACTATATCGGCCAATGGCGGCGACTCAACCGTTGCCAGCACGCGCGCCGGCGCCGGGACGACACCGTCGCGGACGCCGCCGCTCAGGCTGCCGCCGAGCTCCTGCCAGAGCTGGCGAAAAATTCCGAGCACATATTGCGAATGATCGAGGACCGCAATATTCCAGACTTTCTCGCCGCAGGCAGCCGCATAAGTGCCGGTCAATACCAGATGAGCGCGCTCGCCATGCAGCGTCAGGTCGGCGCGCAATGCCTCCTTCCAGTCGCCGCATGGCGAAGCGCCATCGAGCCGGATCAAGTTGGTGATGTCGATCTGGTTGGGCATGGTCTCGGCGGCCAACGCCAGCACTTTGCCCGGACCATTGCCGCTGGAATTGGTGACGAGGCGCAAGCGTACCGAGTTGTAGGCCAGCAGCAGGGCGTCGGCACCGACGTTGTAGGGACTCAGCGGCTTGTTGTCGAATGCCGCTGGATCGTAATCAGGCAGTTGGAAAGCGCTGCGATCGAGCACCAGGTCGCCGCCGATTCGCTCTATGCCGCGTGCATGCAGTTGCCGAAGCAACAACCAGAATTGTTCAAAGCCGAGCTTTGGATCGCCACTACCTTTGAGATAGAGATCGCCATTGAGTTGGCCATCGCTGAGCGGCGCAGCAGCGTAGGCGCCGGTGCTCCAGGTGGCGGCCGGGCCGAGCAGTTCCAGCGCGGCATAGGTGGTGACGAGTTTCATCACCGAGGCCGGGTTGAACGGCTGGCGCGTATTGACGGCGAGGGTCGGCTTGCGCCCGCCAACCTCCTGGACCAGAACGGCGACGCTCGACTGCGGAATTCCAGCGGCATTCAGCGCCGCTGTCACAGTGGCCGGCAGTCGGTCATCGGCCGCTGCAGCGAGTGTGGCCGAGAGCAGAAAGAACAGGGCCAGTGCGCCACTGAAAAACCATCGTGCGATCGTCATTGCGCCATTCTATGCGAGGCCCGGTGCGATAATCGTGCGGCAAACCGGATGATCCGGGAACGCTGGAGATGCGCCGTGCCAACCACTTCGCAACTGTATGACCTGACCGGCAAGATCGCCCTGATTACCGGCGGTTCGCGCGGTCTCGGCCTGCAAATGGCCGAAGGACTCGGCGAGATGGGCGCGCGGCTGGTTCTGGCAGCGCGCCATGCCGCGCAACTGGAAGCGGCGGTGGCGTATCTGGCGACTCTGGGTGTCGAGGCGCGGGCAGTCGTCGCTGACCTGTCGCGGCTCGACGCGGTGGCACCGCTGGCGGACGAGGTGCTTGCGGCTTTCGGCAGCCTCGACATACTGGTCAACAATGCCGGTAGCAGTTGGGTGGCTCCGGCCGAAGATTACCCGGATGAAGCCTGGCTGCGGGTGATGAACCTTTGCGTCAATGTGCCGTTCGCGCTCTGTCGCGAAATGGCCAGGCGCGTGTTCATTCCCCAGCAGTCGGGCTGCATCATCAACGTGTCCTCGATCGCCGGCCTGCGTGGCAATACCACCGGCCTGAGCGGCGGCGGCCACATGGTGGCCTATCACACCGGCAAGGGCGCCGCGATCAATATGACGCGGGCGCTGGCGGTCGAATGGGGCGGCGCCGGGATCAATGTCAATTGCATTTGCCCCGGCTATTTCCGGACGCGATTGTCAGCGCAGCTGCTCGACAAGGTAGAGGCAAATGTGCAGACAGCCACGCCCCTGCAACGTCTGGGCGGTAGCGATGATCTGAAGGGCGTTGCGGCATTTCTGGCGTCACCGGCGGCCCGCCACATCACCGGACAAGTGCTCGTCGTCGACGGGGGATTCGTTGCCGGCTGATTTTTTGCTGGCGCAGCCGGCAGATTTCGCTGCCCCTGATCGTGCGGAAGCGATATGATTCTGGCTTTTAATTTCGGCGCACGATGCACAATGCACTACAACGCACCACAACCCACAATCGGTCGTAAAGCCGTCAAAGGAGTGCAATGAAGCGCGTCGATGATTTCCGCCTGCGGTTCGGCAATCGCGAATTGGTGCCGATCATGATTGGCGGCATGGGCGTGGATATTTCCACGGCCGAACTGGCCCTCGAGGCGGCTCGGCTGGGCGGCGTCGGCCACATTTCCGACGCCATGATCAAGACCGTATCCGATCGCCGCTTCAAGACCCATTACGTCAAGGACAAGCTGAAGCGTTTCAAATACAACGTCGCCAGCAGTGAAAAAGCCGAAGTGCAGTT
Source organism: uncultured Pseudomonadota bacterium (assembly GCA_903888645.1). Classification (GTDB taxonomy): domain Bacteria; phylum Pseudomonadota; class Gammaproteobacteria; order Burkholderiales; family Rhodocyclaceae; genus CAISUK01. The sequence continues at coordinate 9,148 of CAISUK010000531.1, forward strand.
CGATCTCGGTCTGGTCGCCGAAGCGACCCGCATGCACATCGGCCGCACCATGGAAGCCAAGCGCGGCGACGGCATGATCTTCATCAACTGCATGGAAAAGCTGACCATGAACGCGCCGCGCGAAACGCTGCGGGTGCGCCTGGCGACAGCGCTCGATTCCGGCATCGACGGCATTACGTTGGCGGCCGGGCTGCACCTCGGTTCTTTCGCGCTGATCGAGGACCACCCGCGCTTTCGCGACGCCAAACTCGGCATCATTGTTTCGTCATTGCGCGCCTTGCAGCTGTTCCTGCGCAAGAGCGCCCGAACCAACCGGCTGCCAGACTACGTGGTCATCGAAGGCCCGCTGGCCGGCGGCCATCTCGGTTTCGGCATGGACTGGGCGCAATATGATTTGCGCACCATCGTCACCGAGATTCAGCAATATCTGCAGGCCGAGCATCTGGATATTCCGGTGATTCCGGCCGGCGGCATTTTCACCGGGTCGGATGCCGTTTCCTATCTGGAAACCGGATCGGCGGCGGTGCAGGTGGCGACGCGGTTTACCGTCGCGAACGAATGCGGCTTGCCCGAAGATGTGCAGCAGGAATACTTCAAGGCCAGCGAGGACGACATCGAGGTGAATGGGATCTCGCCGACCGGCTATCCCATGCGCATGCTCAAGAATAGCCCTGCCATCGGCGACGGCATTCGCCCCAATTGTGAGGCCTACGGTTACCTGCTTGATGCGAATGGCAACTGCGCCTACATCACCGCCTACAATCGCGAAGTGGCCCTGCATCCCGGCGCCAAAAAGGTCTCGGTGCTGGACAAGACCTGTTTATGCACGCAGATGCGCAATTTCGATTGCTGGACCTGCGGCCACTACACCTACCGGCTCAAGGACACTTCAAGGCGCAACGAGGATGGCAGCTATCAGTTGTTGAGCGCCGAACACATCTTCCACGACTACCAGTACAGCGTCGACAACAAGATCGCCTTGCCGACCTGACGAACTCCCTCTCCCCTCGCGGGAGAGGGCCGGAGAGATTTTCCCTCCCCCAGGCTTGCCTCGCGCCACTACATTGTCATAGCCAGCTGCAGATGCTTGACTAACGGCGCGCCGACTTTATCCTGTGACCGCCGTGAACAGCGAGAAAACCACTCATCCGGTCAAGCTTCCGGCACAGATCCGCGTCCTCGAACGCGGCTGGCTTTCGTCGAACAACGTTCTGTGCCACGAAGGCGAGGCAGCCACGCTGGTCGATAGCGGTTACGTCGCCCACGCCGGGCAGACTGTCACCCTGCTTCGCCAGGCCCTCGAGGGGCGCCAATTGGTGCGACTCGTCAATACCCATTCACATTCCGATCACATCGGCGGCAATGCGACGCTGCAGCGCGAATTCGGCTGCGACATTGTCATACCTTCCGGCATTGCATCGGCCGTCACTGCATGGGACGAAAACGTGCTGATGCTGAAACCTTCGGGGCAGCGCGGCGATCCGTTTCGTCACGACGCCGTGCTTGCCCCAGACGAAGAATTCGTGATGGGCGGACTACTCTGGAAGGCGCTGCCGGCGCCTGGCCACGATATGACGGCGCTGGTATTTCATTGCCCCGAAGCCCGCCTGCTGATCTCCGGCGATGCCTTGTGGCGCGACGGTTTCGGCATCGTCTTTGCCGAAGTCATGGGCCTGGGCGAAGGACTGCAAGCGACCCGCACGACTCTGGAAACGATCGGTCGTCTCGATGTTGGCATTGTCATTCCCGGACATGGCGCCCCGTTTGCCGAGTTTGACGATGCCCTGGTGCGCGCTTTCCGCCGGGTTGACGCCTTCGCGGAAGATCCCGGACGCATGGCGCGCAATGCCATCAAGGCCTGCTTCACGTTCAACCTGCTGGAACTGGAATCCCTGCCGCGCGCCGCTTTGCCGGGTTACCTCGAATCGATCCCGTTCTTCCATGACGTCGCCACGCGCATCCTCGCCATGGACATCGGTGCCGCTGCCGACTGGCTCATCGTCGAACTGACCCGCGCCGGTGCCATCGAAATTCGCGGCGACCTGATCGTGCCGACGATGGCGCCGTGACACGTCGGCTGAGCAGGCGAAACCTATTCGATCCGGCACGCCTCGGCAAAGGTCAGCCGCGGGCCGCGGGGGCGTAGCCTGGCCGGGTCGCCATAGCCAAGCGCGCAAATAAAATTCACCTGCACGGTACTGCCGGCGAAAAATGCATCGTTCAATTTGGCCGGATCGAAGCCGGACATCGGTGCGCAATCGAGACCGAGCGCGCGTGCGGCGAACATCAGGTAGGCCCCCTGCAAACTGCTGTTGCGCAAAGCCGTGGCATCGATCAGCGCCCGGTTGCCGACGAACCAGGCGCGGGCATCGGTGGCCGGATACAGGCGCGGCAGCTGTTCATAAAATTCCATGTCCATGCCGATCGCGGCAACCACCGGGGCGCCGCGGGTCTTTTCCACATTGCCGGGAATCATGCATTCGAGCAACTTCGCCCTAGCCGCCTCGGACTTGACGAAGACGATGCGCGCCGGCGACGCGTTGGCGCTGGTCGGGCCCCATTTCATCAGTTCGTAGAGTTCGTGGAGATGCGCATCGGCTACCTCGCGCGGCTGCCAGCCGCTGTGGCTGCGCGCTGCGCGGAACAACTGATCGAGGCTGGCGTCATCGAGCTTCATGGGTATTGGTCCTTTGCGTCAGGGCAAGTCGAACAAGAGCAATGCTGCGTGAAATAGATGAACGAACCGGAATTATCGTCTTGTCGTTATACTGCGTCCATTGCCAGAGCCGCACACCATGGTCCAATCGCTTCGCCATGTCACGATCATAACCTCCCAGCGCGACCGGGGCTTGCTGGAGGAGGACATCGCCTATGCAATGTACAGTTTGCTGCAGGTGCCCAAGGTTACCATTTGGCATCTCTACCGGACCACGCCGGGGCCACAGGTAGGCACGACAACCTGGGTCGATGAAACGGGCGCACATCGTTTCGACGACGATCTCAGCTGGCCCGACAATGCCGCACCGCTGGCGGATTTTCCGCTGCTGCAAAAGGTCTTCGACTCGGGCGCCCTGGCCAGCGGAACCTTATCGACCGGCGCGACCGGTACCGCGCTGGCCATTTCGCGCGGCCGGCTGGTTTTTGCCATCGCCGAAATCGAACATGCAACACCATTGTCGGACGCCCAGACGGAAACCGCCTGTCACTTGGCGGCGCTTTTCAGCCATTGCCTGGGCATGCTCGACTACTCGGAAATCGATACGCTGACCGGGTTGCTCAATCGCAAGACTTTCGACGACAAGCTGATCAAGATTCTGACGCATCTCAACAGCCTCGGTGACGAGGCGCGTCACGACAAGATTGCCGTCCCGCGTCGGCGCCGGGGCCACGGCGAAGGTAACGAGCACTGGCTGGCAGTGATGGACATCGACCACTTCAAGCGCGTCAATGATACTTACGGCCATTTGATCGGCGATGAAGTGCTGCTGCTGGTGGCAACTCTCATGAAGCATTCTTTTCGCGGCGAAGACAAATTGTTC
>CAISUK010000532.1 GCA_903888645.1 uncultured Pseudomonadota bacterium
CTGATGCGCGAATACCGCAAGTGCAAGAACCATATCGGATCTTTGATATAACCAAACATACCCTACGCGCTTCGGCGCGTGGGTTTCCCCGGTGGCATTCATGCGAGTGCACCTCGGCAAACCCGGATTCTTCCTCCCGGTTATCCGGAAGGCTGATAGTCGTAGCTGGCGACTCAAATCAAACAGCATTCAAGATCACTCGCTGGAAACAGCAGGTGCAAAACAACCCTGCCGGGGAGGCTCTTCCCGACAGGGAATCTCCTTTGCGCTGGGTCATTCCCAACGTCCCACCCAGGGCCTGCCATAGCGTCTAGCCCGCTGGGCGTTACGGCAGGCCCTGTTTGGGGTTGTCGCTTCAAATCGCAAAGGAGATCAACATGAAAATCATCGATGCAATTCCTGTGTCGAATTCACTTCACAAAGTGAATCTCGTTGAAAACGCTGGCCAGTTTTCCATCGTTCGTCAGGCCGTCAACAGGCCTGCAGTCGTAGTTCTGAAAAACATGACGCGTGAAGCGGCCAAGTCCTTTTGGTGGCGCATGTGCATGTCTCACTTCTACGGCGCTACGCACAATCTCCACGATGCGGAGAGGATGGCGGATCGTCGTGTTGATGAAACCATTCACTGATTGGAGGCGGCAATGAACAGCAATCCACAAACAGTGAATTCGACTACCTCGGGCAACCAAGCGCTGGCGACGGATGAAACCGACCCGGATCGCCGCTTTCGACTCGAAGCTCTGCCAAACACCGTGATGAGCAGTTTGCGGTGGCTGAGTCGGCCGCAGATGCCGGAGGGAAACCCGGCTTACTCGTACATGGTTGAAACTCCGCAAGGTGACTTTGCCATCATGATCGGTCACTACGTCAACGGCGTGGTTCATCCTTTCGAGGTGTGGATCAACGGTGCAGAGGCTCCGCGCGGTCTGGGAGCCATTGCCAAGACGCTTTCCGCAGACATGCGCACCTATGATCGATCCTGGTTGTCTCTCAAGCTGGAATCGCTCGTGATGTGCGACGGTTATCCCTGTGAAATCGAACTTCCGCCAGATGGCGACAAGGTTCGCGTTCCTGGGGTGGTCAGTGCGTTTGCGCGCGTCGTTCAGTATCACGTCAAGAAAATCGGTTGGATCGATGGCGAAGGAGACAACTCTTTGGTGAACGCGATGATGTTCCGCAAGGAACCCAAAACGGGAACCGAAGGGACGCTCTCCAAAACCTTCGATGTCAAGAATCCCTCAACCGGTGAAGACTTCGCGATGTTCATCAAGGAACTGGAGCTGCCAGATGGCACCTGCAGGCCGTATTCGGTCTGGCTGTCCGGCACCTACCCCAAGGATATTGATGGCCTGTGCAAGCTGTTGTCGATCGACATGCGGATTGTTGACCTCGCATGGATCGGGATGAAACTGCGCAAACTGCTCAACTACAAGGAACCTCTCGGCAGCTTTATCGGGAGGGTACCTGGCTCGGGTGCACAGGAGAAATACCCGTCGACGATTGCCTACATAGCGCGACTGCTGCTGTATCGCTACTTTCAGCTCAATCTCTTGAATATGGACGGGTCGGTTAAAGCTTCCGGCCCCCAGATGAAGATAGTGAGTTGAGCTGTGACGTGGCAGCAACCATGCATTCTCCCTCCCCAAACGGGGAGGGTTTTCCAGAACGCTGTGGATTCAGCGTTGCGGAAAGCTGAATTGTTCCCCTTGGCTACGCCATGAGGACATGAAGGTAGCTGGCCTTCCCAAACAAACAGCATTCACAGTGAGCGGTCTTCCACTCACGTCCAAAACTCCCGCTGTGGGGCGCTCTGTGCTCCCGGCAGGGACGCTGCGCTTCCAGCGGATTCATTACTGGAGGCGTCATGTATTTCGAGAAAAAAGTTGATCTTCGTAGCCGGCGGGGAATGACCGAGTTTCTGGTTGGCCACTACCGATATTCCACGATGAACTCGTGGAATTTATCCAAAAGCTACGCCAACAAGATAAAAATTTACCATCTTGGTCTGACCCGCGATCAAGCATCAGCTGCGTACGATGTGCTCCCCGCCGATGGTTGGTGGGACGAGATTAGTTACCCAATCGATGAATTCACTGCTGAATTTGGTGGCGAATTTACCATTGGATCAAATGGCCGCTCTGGCGGCTATCTTGTCCTGTACGGGTCGGCGCATGAAAGTACCGGCTATAAGTCCTGGTGCCGAACATGCGGGCAGCGCAATTACGCGAAGGTCTTCACTATTCCGGCTGGCGATGAGGGAATTGTCGCCGCAGAAGTATTGCGGACCAATTGCACGTTCCGGCCGGAAGTTTATCTTGGGCAATCTTCAATTCAGAATCTGAAGTTGCCTGAGGACCAGAAGATTGGGCTGGTTCGGAAATACCTGGCTGAACTTAATGGCAAAAATTACACGCTTGGCAACAAGTGTGGAAAGTGCGGTGCGCATGGTGACAATGGACGTGTGAATTATGAGCACGAACCTCGGATCCTGCGTGTCATGAGCGGCGGAATGGACGAAGACAAAGATTACGATGAATGGTCAATTGGCCAGCTTCGTGATCGAGTCGAACTGGTTTGCCGATTCGACATGGCGTGCGACGACATCAGAGACAACTTCATCGATCTGATCGACAAATGCAAGGTTGTAGAGGAGGTCGTGATGGTGCCAAAGAACGTGAGGCGGCTTGTTTGCGCAGCGGGGGTGGCAGCATGAGATACGTTGTTGCTGAATACGCTGTCGGAATGATGTTGCATGTTATTTCCGGGATGGGAAGAAACCGCCAAACGTAGAGTGCGGATCATTCAAGGTCTGCAGCTTACGGTTACGCCAAGAAGCTTCGCCGTGAACGTCATGGCAGGACTTTCAGGTTCATAACCTGCAATTGAATTTCAACCCTCGACGGGACACCATGTACCCGTCAGGGACATGGTGCGCGTCTTTTTTTCTTCATAAAGGAGATTCACCATGCTTAACAAGGTTCAACTGATCGGTTTCCTCGGAGCTGATCCGGATGTGCGTTTCACCCAGGAACAGGAAGCGATCGCACGCGTGCGCATCGCCACCAGTGAGACCTGGAAAAAGGACGGCAAGCGTCAGGAGAAGACGGAGTGGCATAACGTCGTGTTCTTCGGCAAGCTGGCTGAAATTGTTGGCGACCACCTCAAGAAAGGATCTCTGGTGTACGTCGATGGTCGTTTGCAGACGCGCTCTTGGGATAAGGAAGGCGAAACCCGCTATTCGACCGAGATCGTCGCTGAGGGCATGAAGATGCTACCCAGTGGCAGCAGCAAGTCGAAAGACGATCCTGCCAGCGAGGAACCGCCTGCAAGAGGCAAGAAGTCGGCGGCCAAGCATGATGACGGTCCTTTCTAGCCAGCGCTAGTCACGCACATATCAACAACACACACAGTCCCTGCCGGGAGACCATCCCGGCAGGGATGTCTCCATGCCGGTGGGAATTTCATCGGCCCGCGACGGGGCCTACCAAAGTGCCTCGTTTGGGGTGCTTTGGCAGGCCCGGTCCGGGTAACACATGGAGGCAATCATGGAAGTAGATGAATTGAAAATTGCAGCACAAGGCATGTGGGACTCGATTCTTCGGTCTCTGGCACCCCAGTTGAGAGATGCTCTTGAGCGTCCAGGGCATCACGTACCTTGCCCGGTTCATGGTGGAAAGGACGGATACCGAACGTTCCCGGACGTTGCCGAAACAGGTGGTGGCGTCTGTAATACATGCGGAGTACATGCAGATGGCTTTGCTACGCTGATGTGGGTGACCGGCATGAACTTCAAGGAAGCACTTGGCGAGGTTGTGGGCTACTTGCATCTTGGCACAACCCGGCCGTTACCAGCACGGGTCGTGAAGCGCGAGAAGATGTCGGATGAAAAGGAAGACGAGAAACTTCGTCAGTCACTGAATCGGGTCTGGAATGAATCCATCCAGATCTGCGAGCGTGATGCAGAGCCGGCCAGGCTGTATCTGGCGCGGCGCGGCATTGCAATCAGTCCGCCAGAAGCGCTTCGATTCCATCCGTCACTGTCGTACTACGATGGGAAAGAGAAGTGTGGTGAGTATCCAGCCATGATTTCAATGGTGTCCGGTACTCTAGGGAACGCAGTGACGATCCACCGCATCTATCTGACCCAGGATGGCATCAAGGCACCGGTCAAGTCGCCAAAGAAGCTCATGGCATATCCCGGTGATCGACAGATCATTGGTGGTGCCATACAGTTGTCGCCGGCAATGGTGAAGTCATCCACCTTGCTGGTCGCCGAAGGCGTTGAAACCGCCCTTGCTGTCATGGAGGGAACGAAAGGATCCAATTTCCCTGTCTGGAGCACAGTCAATGCGCTTCTGA
>CAISUK010000533.1 GCA_903888645.1 uncultured Pseudomonadota bacterium
GCCCGGCATGGCGGCCAGTGCTGCCTCCGTTGTTTCCGGACGTGTCCAATGAGCAGCCGCAGTATCAACTACGCGTCGAGCCCGCTGCTGGTCAGCCCGACCCCGGTCTGGCGTAGCAAGTTCATTGTGGCGGCGATCGCCCTGGGTTTTGCGGGCCTGGCGGCGCGCGCCACCTACATCCAGGTGATTGCCAACGCGTTCTTCCAGAAGCAGGGCGAGGTGCGCTTTGCGCGCACGCTGGAACTGCCGGCCAACCGTGGTCGCATTCTGGATCGCAACGGCATGATTCTGGCGTCCAGCGTGCCCTCGCCAAGCATCTGGGCCATTCCCGAGGACATCGAACGCGATGACCCGGCGCAAGTGGCGCAATTGGCGAAGTTGGCCGAACTGCTCGAAATGCCGCGGGCTGAACTCAACAAGCGCTTGCAGGACGAAGACAAGACTTTCGTTTGGCTCAAACGCCAGGTTGACGATGCGGTGGCACAGGAGGTCATGGCGATGGGCATCAAGGGTGTCTACCAGCGCAAGGAATACAAGCGCCAATACCCGGAAGGCGAGGCCGCGGCCCATGTGGTCGGTTTCACCAATGTGGAGGACATCGGGCAGGAAGGCGTTGAACTGACCTTTAACAAGGATCTGGCCGGTCACAAGGGCTCGCGCCGCGTCATCAAGGATCGGCTCGGACGCGTGGTGGAAGACGTTGGCGAGCAGATTCTGCCGGTTGACGGACCCGATCTGCAACTCAGCATCGACAGCAAGGTGCAGTTCTTCGCTTACCAGAAATTGCACGATGCGGTACTGCAATTCAAGGCCAAGGCCGGCAGCGTTGTGGTGCTCGACGTCGTCACCGGTGAAGTGCTGGCGCTTGCCAACTACCCCAGTTATGTGCCAGCGAAGCGGCGCAATCTGACCGGTGAACAGTTGCGCAACCGGGCCCTGACCGACACCTTCGAGCCCGGTTCTGTGATGAAGCCTTTCACCATTGGCCTCGCGCTGGAGACCGGCCGCGTGACACCGCAGACGATTATTGACACCGGTCCAGGCAAGTTCACCATCACTGGCGCCACGATTTCCGATTCACATCCGAATGGCGTGCTGACGGTCGAGGGCGTGATCCAGAAGTCGAGCAACATCGGCACCGCCAAGATCGCGCTGCGCATGCAGCCGCGCGAAATGTGGGAGTTGTTTTCCAGCGCCGGTTTTGGCCAGAAGCCGCAGATCAGTTTTCCCGGCGCGGTCTCGGGCCGACTGCGCCCCTACAAGACCTGGCGCCCGATCGAGCAGGCCCCCATGTCTTACGGCTACGGCCTGTCGGCTTCGCTGGTCCAGATGGCGCGTTCCTACACGGTGTTTTCAAACGAGGGCAAGATCATTCCGGTGACCATGCTCAAGAACAGCGAAAAGGCGGTCGGTGTGCGGGTGTTGTCGGAGAAGACGGCCGGCCAGGTGCGCAAGATGCTGCAACTTGCGGCCGGCCCTGGCGGCACCGGGCAGAAAGCGCAGACCATCGGCTACTCGGTGGGCGGCAAATCGGGCACCGCCTACAAGCAGGTGGGCAAGGGCTATGGCAGCGC
>CAISUK010000534.1 GCA_903888645.1 uncultured Pseudomonadota bacterium
CGTTCTACTCCTTCGGAGTACTGCCCCATCCCGGCCTCCCCCTCTTGCTGTAGTTCAAGACCAGAATTACAGCAAATCCCTTCTCCCTTCATTTCCGCAAAAAGAGCAAGTTATTTCGTAGGCGTTCCTTACTGGAAATATCAGCAACGCACCACTTTTGGGGGCGAATGGCTGGAAGCCCTTGGGCCTGACCTCGAGTGAAAGTACGCTGTAAATTGGCTATACCCGTAACCATCGGGGTGACGAGTTCTATACGCCGCCCAGCAGATAAGAAGATTGGATTTCCCACTTGATACACGATGCCAAATATCAGGAAGAACGTACATTAGGACGCTGTATCGCTCGGGGCGTGTCTTCCCACTGCTTTGCCGTTCAAGAGTTTCCTGCATCTGCCTTGAGCTCAACTTGGTAAAGTCGGCTAGAGAATGGCCTGCCTCCCTGATGAGCCGTCGATACTTCCCAAGAGTTGTGCCGGAGATGTTGAGGTTTCTTGACATCAGCACAAACGATGAGGGGTTTCCTTCAGCAAGACATTTTGCGAGTCGATGGACGGTTACAGGCGCAAGTCTTTTCGTCACGGGATTTTCCTTCGCAAGTGGGAGTCCAGTTCCGACCCTGGCGGAATTGCTTTTTGCCCTCGGCGAAACGGCCAGTAAATTATTATGTTGTCACTTGACAACCAATCCATGGTACCCTAACATCTCGCTGTGTTCTCTGACGGGCTTTTACAGTGCCGCATCCTAAGAAGGAAATCGCCGCCGCTATTGAGTATGCGCGGACACATGGTTGGCGCATTGTGGAAGGCGGATCCCATGCTTGGGGACAGATGTATTGTCCCTACAACGATAAGGAATGCCGCTGTGGTGAGTTTTGCAGGACGAGCATCTGGAGTACGCCTAAGAACCCCGGGCAATCACGCGAAGCAGCTACGCCGTGTCGTGGATAACTGTAGCGCACATCGCGCTGTAGAGTCTAGTGATGACGAGGAGCAGCCATGACTGAATATGATTTCTTACTAAAATTTGACCTCCCAGATCCAAGCACGGATCCTGAGAAGTTTGTTGAAGCGCTTTATGAAGCGGGGTGCGATGACGCCACGGTTGGAATCGGTCAGCAAGGCCGAGTCGCGTTGAATTTCACAAGGGAAGCCAACTCGGCAATAGAGGCCGTCTCAAGTGCCATTTCTGATGTTAGAAAGGCTATTCCCAATGCAAAACTAGTCGAAGCCACTCCCGACTTGGTTGGTTTGACCGACATTGCCGAGATACTAGGCTGCAGCCGGCAGAATATTCGGAAACTAGTAATTGGGAATCGGTCCTTATTTCCTTCACCAGTTCATGAAGGGAGTGCGGCAATCTGGCATCTCTCCAAGGTGCTGCAATGGTTCAAGACAAAAGGGAGCTATGCGATTGAGGACAACTTGATTGAAGTGTCCAAAGCGGCGATGCAGGTCAATATTGCACGGCAAATGCAAGACCTCGAACCCACTTTTCATAGAAGCATAAGGGCTTTGCTTACCTAAATTCAGATTGCGCTTTGGTGCCGGGCGAGTTAGCGCCAATTTTGCGTACAGCGCGGATGGCTTACTGGTTCTGGTCGCTGCACAGGAGCCGGTCACGCGAGAACCTTAAATCGCGCCCATTGAATTGCGGCTTCACTGAAATTTCCCCCAAGCGAACGGCAGCAATGGAGTAACGGTTCGACTGACTCTTATTGGCCGGACGGAGACACTCAGCATTACCCCAAAATAAACGCCAATAGCATTATGCCCTGCATTAGCGATTGTCAATCACGAAATCCGGATAGCCTTTTCCATTTCTCGAGAGTCTTTCGTCTCATTTCGGCATCTCAGGTCTGCGTTTCAGCGCGATATGGACTGTGTTCCTCAAGTTCGTCGCAGTAACTCGCAACCCCTGCACTTTCGCGATTGAGAAATCTTGCCACGGCGTCATGGAATGGACGATCCGCCAGCCAGTGCGCCGAGTGCGTTTGCACCGGCATGAAGCCGCGCGCCAGTTTGTGTTCGCCCTGCGCGCCACCTTCGAACACCGCGAGTTTTCGCTCCAGGCAGAACTCCATCGGCTGGTAATAACAAGCCTCGAAATGTAGGCAGGGCACATCCTCGACAGCGCCCCAGTAACGGCCATAAAGCCGCTCCTCGTCATGCAGGCAGAGTGATGCTGCAATCGGCTTGCTGGCGCGCTCGGCGAGGACGAGCAGCATATTTTCCGGCATGGCCATTCCCAGTCGAACGAAGAAATCGAGGTTGAGATAGGGTGCGCGGCCACGCACGACATAGGTGTTACGATAGCAGGCATAGAAGAATCGCCACGCTTCAATATCGATGTCCTGACCGGTCAGCCGGCGCAAACTGATGCCGGCATCGGCGACGCGGCGCCGCTCCTGGCGAATCTTCTTGCGCTTGTCGCGTGTCAGGCTGGCAAGAAATTCCTCGAAGTTCGACCAGTTGCCATTGCGCCAGTGAAACTGCACGCCACGGCGCAGCAGCAGACCGCGTTCGCTCATCAGTTCAGCCTCATCGGCAGTCGGAAAGAGTACGTGTAACGACGATACGTGGTTCGACTCTGCGGTGCTGATCAAGGCATCAAGCAATGCCCCTTTGGCCGCAATGTCGCGGGCCAGCAGCCGGGAACCTTCGACCGGCGTGAATGGCACTTGCGCGACCAGTTTCGGGTAATACGAACGGCCTTGTCGGGCATAGGCTTCGGCCCAGGACCAGTCAAAGACGAACTCGCCGAACGAATGCAGCTTGCGATACAGCGGCATCGCCGCGACCAGCTCCGCATCCTCCCACAGCGTCAAAAAGGTCGGTTCCCAGCCATTTTGCGCAACGGCGCTACCGCTCTCGTGCACGGCCGAGAAGAACGCATGGCGCAGGAATGGCTGACTGCCAGCGAGACGATCCCACTGCTGTGGATCAATCTTTGCGGGTGAATCGACAAGACGGATTTCCATGGTGGCGCTGCGCTGAAGGATGGTGGTTGGGCTGTTGTATAGTAACGCCATGCCCGAAATGAAGATTGCCGTCGCCCAGATCAATTGCACTGTCGGCGATTTGCCTGGTAATGCCCGCCGCATAGTCGATGCGGCGTTTCGTGCCCGCGACCTTGGCGCGGATCTGATGCTGACGCCAGAGTTGGCTTTGTGCGGTTATCCGCCGGAAGATTTGCTGCTACGCCCGGATTTCTTCCGCGCCTGCGCAAGCGAACTGGCCCAGTTGGCGCGGCATCTTGGCGAAGTCGCAGCCGGCCTGGCTGTTCTTGTCGGCCATCCCGAAGAGCATGACGGCAATCGTTATAACGCTGCTTCGCTGCTGCGTGGCGGCACTATCGTTACGACCTACCGAAAGCATCGCCTGCCCAATTACGAAGTGTTCGACGAAGAGCGTTATTTTGCTGCCGGCACCGAGGCCTGCGTGGTCGACATCAAGGGCGTGCGCTGCGGGATCAATATTTGCGCCGACGTCTGGGAGCTGGGCGCCGCCGAGGCCGCGCGCCAGGCTGGCGCCGACGTGCTGCTGGCGATCAACGCCTCGCCTTTCCATCTCGGCAAGCAAGTGCGCCGTTACGAAGTCCTGCGCGAGCGCATCGCCGGTACCGGAATGCCGGTGGTTTATGCCAATCTGGTCGGCGGACAGGACGAACTGGTATTCGACGGCGCCTCGTTCGCGATGAACGGAGATGGCCGGCTACTCATGCAATTGCCGCCTTTCGTCGAAACCGTCGCCTGCATCGACTACCGCGAAGGCCGGCTCTGGCCTGGCGCGGAGGCGCCTTGGCCGAGCCTCGAAGCAGCCGCCTATGAGGCGCTGAAGCTGGGTGTGCGTGATTATCTGGGCAAGAACGGCTTTCCCGATGCCATCATCGGGCTGTCTGGCGGCATCGATTCGGCACTGACGCTTTGTGTTGCGGTCGACGCCTTGGGCGCTGAACGGGTTCGTGCCGTCATGATGCCGTCGCCATATACGGCAGCGATGAGCCTGGATGATTCTCGTGACATGGTGCGGCGTCTGGGCGTGCGCTATGACGAAATCGCCATCGCACCCGCCATGAACACGCTGGCCGAAATGCTGGCGCCGCAATTTGTCGGAAGCCAGCCGGATGCCACCGAAGAAAATCTGCAGGCCCGGATCCGTGGCATGGTGCTGATGGCGCTCTCCAACAAGACCGGCGCCATTGTCCTGACGACCGGCAACAAGAGCGAAATGGCGGTTGGCTACGCCACGCTCTATGGCGACATGGCGGGCGGTTTTGCCGTCATCAAGGATATCTACAAGACCTTGGTGTACCGCTTGGCCCGCTATCGCAATACGCTATCGGACGTCATTCCGGAAAATATCATTGTCCGGCCGCCGTCGGCGGAACTCAAACCGGAACAAACTGACCAGGACACGCTACCACCTTACGAAGTGCTCGATGCCATCATCGAGGCTTACATGGAGCGCGATCTCAGTCCGCGCGAGATTATCGCGCTGGGTTATGCCGAGATTGATGTGCGCCGCGTCATCGGCATGCTCAAACGCAATGAATACAAACGGCGTCAGGCGCCGATCGGCATCAGAATAACCACGCGCGGATTCGGCAAGGATTGGCGTTATCCGATCACCTCGCGTTACACTGACGAGTGGTAATTTTCAGGGGGAGAGCCGTCATGAAGAAAATCGAAGCCATCATCAAGCCGTTCAAGCTCGACGAAGTCCGCGAAGCGCTGTCCGAGGTCGGTGTCACCGGACTGACCGTTACCGAGGTCAAGGGTTTCGGTCGGCAGAAAGGCCATACCGAACTTTACCGCGGTGCCGAATATGTGGTCGATTTTCTGCCCAAGATAAAGATCGAGATCGTCATCACCAGCGACCTCGTTGAACGGACCATCGAGACCATCATCAAGTCGGCGCGCACGGGCAAGATCGGCGATGGCAAGATTTTTGTTCTGCCCGTCGAACAGGTCGTACGTATCCGTACCGGCGAGACCGACGAAGCCGCAGTCTGATCCTTGGTCCGATCAACTGCGCTTCGGCTTGGCCGCGCGTAGCAGGACATACAGCGCACCGTCACCGCCGTCATTGCCCGGTGCCTGGCAGTAAGCCAGCACTTCTTCGCGCTTCGACAGCCAGCCACGCACCAGGCTTCTCAAGACGCCGAGGCGGCCCGGCGAGCCGATGCCCTTGCCATGAATCACTCTCAGGCAGCGATCGCCGCACGCAAGGCAGTCGGCGAGAAATTCGGCCAAGGCAAGTCGCGCCTGATCACGGGTCAATCCGTGCAGATCGATTTCCCCCTGGATCACCCAGCGTCCGCGGCGCAGATCCTTGAGAATTTGCGCGGCAAGGTCAGCGCGCAGGTAGTTCGCCTCGTCGCCACCTTCCAGTCGGTCCTCAAGCTCGATGGGCGCCACCAAGGTCTCGATCAGCGCAGCGCGCTCGTCGGCCAGATGCTGGCGCGGGATGGCCGGCGGAAGCTCGACTTCGAGATGCACGCGGTCAATCGTTAGCGGCGTCGTGTCGGCCACGGCGGCGCGGAAAAGCGCGCGCTCGTCGGCCGTCGGCCCCGGAATCGCGCGCGGCTTGGCCATCGTCAGGGCACAGGATTCAACTCAGTGCATCGAGATAGCGCTCGGCATCGAGTGCCGCCTGACAGCCCGTGCCGGCGCTGGTGACCGCCTGCCGGTACACATGATCCTGGACGTCGCCGGCGGCAAAGACACCGGCGATGCTGGTCGCCGTAGCGTCACCGGCCCGGCCGCCCTTGGTGACGATGTAGCCGCCTTCCATGTCCATCTGGCCGGCAAAGATGTCGGTGTTCGGCTTGTGGCCGATGGCGATGAACACGCCCATCAGCGCGATGTCCTCGGTGCTGCCATCCTGTACGTTCTTTATGCGCATGCCGGTGACGCCGCTCTTGTCGCCCAGCACTTCGTCGAGCGCACTGAACCACTTGATCGTCACCTTGCCGGCCTTTTCCTTTTCGAACAGTTTGTCCTGAAGAATCTTTTCGGCGCGAAACTTGTTCCGGCGATGGACCACCGTGACGTGGCGACAGATATTGGCCAGATAGAGCGCCTCTTCGACCGCGGTGTTGCCGCCGCCGATGACGGCCACCGGCTGGTTCTTGTAGAAGAAGCCGTCGCAGGTGGCGCAGGCGGAGACCCCCTTGCCCATGAACGACGCCTCGGAGGGCAGGCCCAGGTAGCGCGCCGACGCGCCGGTGGCGATGATCAGCGCATCGCAGGTGTACTCACCCGAG
>CAISUK010000535.1 GCA_903888645.1 uncultured Pseudomonadota bacterium
GGCGGCCAACGCGCTGCGCCAACGCAACGTGGGCGGCAGACCATCGTCCACCGGCACACCACATCAGATCACCTCATGCCCGTGGTGCGGCACCGCGATAAAGGAACAGCACCTGCGTGTCTATGAAGCGCCCGGCGACATTGGGCGTTGTGTGACCTACTGTGGTGACAACCTGGGTCGGTGCGAGTTCAGCGAGAAGAACTCGCCGAAGGAAGGGCTGCCGGTGATGGTGGTTGATGAAGACACCTACCGTCGCCCACCCTCGCTGCTGATCGCCACAGTCGATAAGTTTGCCCAGATGCCCTGGAACGGCAGAACGCAGATGCTGTTTGGCAAGGTGACGGAAGTGTGCGACCGCCACGGATTTCTCTCGCCGGAAGTCGATGACACGAAGTCACACCCGGCACGCGGCGGTCTGCCTTCGGTCAGGAATCGAGCGCACGGGTTCCTGCGGCCGCCTGATCTGATTATTCAGGATGAGTTGCACTTGATTAGCGGTCCGCTGGGGTCCATGGTGGGCCTGTACGAAGCCGCGGTAGATGAGCTGTGCTCCTGGGTCGTCGATGGCAAGAAGGTTCGTCCGAAGGTGGTTGCGTCCACCGCCACGATCCGCCGTGCACCAGATCAGGTTCAGAAGCTCTTTGTCCGCAAGCTGGAAGTGTTCCCGCCCCAAGGGACAAGCATCCGCGACAGCTTCTTTGCCATCCAGCGCCCAACAGGGCCGGACTATCCTGGTCGGCGCTATCTCGGCATCAGTGCTTTCGGTCGGCGCTATCCAGTGGCGATGATCAGGAGCTATGTGGCCCACATGGCGGCGGCACAGTTTCTGTATAACAAATATGACCGACTGGCTGATCCGTGGATGACGCTGGCGGGCTACTTCAATTCCATCCGCGAACTGGCAGGCACCCGACGGCTGGTGGAAGACGATATTCGCGCCCGATTGCGTGATGCCGATCAACGTGGCCTGGCCAAGCGGCGACGTCCATTATTGGAGGAGCTGACTTCGCGCAAGTCTGGGACTGATATTCCGAAGATTCTTGAGCGACTTGAGGCCGTCTTCGACAAAACGCTGGAGGCCCAGCGGGCGGCAGACCGCAAGGCAGGCAAAACCCAGTCTTCTCCTGCGCCGTACGACGTGATACTCGCCACCAACATGATCTCGGTAGGCGTTGACATCGAGCGGTTGGGTCTGATGGTGGTCGCCGGCCAGCCTAAAAATACATCGGAATACATCCAAGCAACGAGCCGGGTTGGGCGTTCCAACGATGGCCCAGGTCTGGTGACTACCGTATTCAACTGGGCGCGGCCACGTGACTTGTCTCACTACGAGCGCTTTGAGCACTACCACGAAACCTTCTATAAGCACGTAGAGGCGCTGTCGGTCACGCCGTTTTCAGCGCGTGCCCTTGACCACGGCCTGACAGGTGTGATGGTCGGGCTGATGCGCTTGGCGGACGCCCACCTCAACGGCAACCTGAAGGCCGGTGAAGTTGTCGATGCCGATCCGGCATGGGCCCAGGTGTTCGACGTGCTGAGCAAGCGCGGTGGCGACGCCACACATGACC
>CAISUK010000536.1 GCA_903888645.1 uncultured Pseudomonadota bacterium
ATGACCCCGATCCAGGCCGCCAGCCTGCCATTGGCCCTGCAAGGCAAAGACCTGATCGCACAGGCCCAAACCGGCAGCGGCAAGACGGCCGCCTTCGCCCTGCCCCTGCTGAGCAAGCTCAATCCGCGCTGGTTTGCCGTGCAGGCGCTGGTGCTGTGCCCGACACGCGAGCTGGCCGATCAGGTGACGACCGAGATCCGGCGTCTGGCGCGGGCCGAAGAAAACATCAAGGTCGTCACGCTCTGCGGCGGTGTCGCACTGCGCGGGCAACGCGCCTCGCTCGAACACGGCGCCCACATCGTGGTCGGCACGCCGGGTCGCGTGATGGACCACCTGGAACGCGGCTACTTGGCGCTCGATGCCCTCAACACCCTGGTGCTCGACGAAGCTGATCGCATGCTCGACATGGGCTTCTTCGACGACATCGCCACCGTCGTCAAACAGTGCCCGCCAGCGCGCCAGACTCTGTTGTTTTCGGCCACCTACCCGGACGGCATCGAGAAACTGGCGCGCCAGTTCATGCGCGAGCCGCAGCAGATCAAAGTTGAGGCGCAGCACGCCAGGAGCCTGATCGAACAACGCTTCTACGAGGTGAACCGAGCCAACCGCTTGGAGACCGTGGCACGCCTGCTCAACCACTTCCGGCCCGTCAGCACGCTGGCTTTTTGCAACACCAAGCTGCAATGCAAGGAACTGGTGAGCTACCTGCAGGCCCAGGGTTTCAGCGCGCTGGCGCTCTATGGCGAACTCGAGCAACGCGAGCGCGATCAGGTGCTGGCGCGGTTCTCGAATCGCAGCTGTTCGGTGCTGGTGGCGACCGATGTCGCCTCTCGTGGTCTTGACATCACGCAACTGGAAGCCGTGATCAATGTTGACATCACGCCCGACCCCGAGATTCACATCCACCGCATCGGGCGCACCGGACGTGCAGGCGAATCAGGGCTGGCGCTGAGCCTGGCCAGCATGAGCGAGATGGGTTCAGTCGGCAAGATTGAGCAGTACCAGAGCCACGAGTCGGTCTGGCACCCCTTGAGTGAACTCACGCCCCAAGGCGTAGGGCCGCTCTTGCCACCAATGGTGACATTGCAGATTCTGGGTGGCCGCAAGGAGAAGATCCGCCCCGGCGATGTGCTGGGCGCACTGACGGCAGACGCCGGCTATAGCCGTGAACAGATCGGGAAAATTGTGGTGACCGAATTCACCACTTTTGTGGCGGTGCAGCGCGATATTGCGCTGCAGGCCATGCAAAAGCTCAATGCAGGATCGGTCAAGGGCAAGAGCGTCAAGGTGCGACTGCTCTAGAGCCTTTATTTCTTGACCGTGACGGTGGCTTCTTCAATGATCAGCGGGTAGGAATAGCCGCTGCCAAAGTCGCGGTTCACCACCACCAGACCGGAGATCGTGACCTTGTCACCGACGGCGGCGGTCTGCTTGCTGGTAACAACCAGGTTGTTGCTGCCATCCTTGGCGTCGCCCGTACCATCCTGCACATGCACGAAGTTGCGACCCATGATGCCGTTGTTGACCTTGACCACCTTGCCGGTGGCGCTGATGTTCTTGCCGGTGAGGGCCACTTTTTCCTTGTACACCGCCGCGACGGTCTTCACGGCCGCGTCAGCAGCGGTTGCATTGAAAGAGACCAGACCAAAAGTAGCAATGACTGCGGCCAGTGCAATGGATGAAAACCTCATGAAAACTCCTGTAAGTAGTGGGCGCAAGTATATCGGCAGCCTGTTTCCGCTTGGTAAACAGGGTTGACCACAGTGCCGAGCGTGGGGGCCAGTCCGTTTCGCCGCCGGGCCGCCCCAAGGCGAAACAGCCCCTTTGGGGGGCAGCGAGGACACAAAGTGCCGAGCGTGGGGGCCAGGTTACCGCGCCAGCGTCACGCCACCGTCCACCACCAGGGTCTCGCCCACCACGTAGTCGCCAGCGCGCGAAGCCAGGTAGATCGCAGCGCCGGCCATGTCTTCGGCTACGCCGATGCGCCCGGCCGGAACGCGCGCCGATACCTCCTGCGCGTGGTCGCGTGCGTCGCGGTTCATCTCGGAGGCAAAGGCACCGGGCGCGATGGCCGAAACGACAATGTTGTCCTGGATCAGACGCAGCGCCATGCGGCGCGTCAAATGAACCAGACCGGCCTTGCTCGCCGCATAGGAGTAGGTTTCCTGCGGATTCACGGATACCCCGTCGATCGAGGCAATGTTGATGAGATC
>CAISUK010000537.1 GCA_903888645.1 uncultured Pseudomonadota bacterium
CAAGCGCGTCGCCTCATTTCTGGCTTCCTCGATGATATGCGCTGCCTGGCGCTCTGCGGCACCGATCATATCCGTGGACTTTTCACGCGCTTCCCGCAATGTGTCTGTCGAACGGGCTTGGGCCAATTCCAGATCCTTCTTGCTGCGTTCGGCTGCAGCCAAACCGTCTTCGATCTTTTTCTGGCGTTCGGTGATGGCCAACAACAGCGGCGGCCAGACAAACGTCACCGTAAACCAGATAAAGATCGCGAAGGCTATTGCCTGCGAAATCAAAGTCAAATTGATATTCATGGCTATCCCCTAGCCTTAATCCGGCGGAGGCCGCCGATTAGCGGACGACGGCGAGTAAAGGATTGCCGAAAGCGAAGAGCATGGCCAAACCGACGCCGATAATGAACGAGGCATCAATCAGGCCCAGCAGAAGGAAGACTTTCGCCTGCAGGGGTGCCATCAGCTCAGGCTGCCGGGCGGCGGCCTCGAGAAAGCGCGAGCACATGATGCCTACGCCGATACAGGCGCCTGCAGCGCCGAGGCCGATGATCAGACCAATACCGATACCGGTGAATGCCTGAATCTGGGCCAGGAGTTGAAGCTTGTCCATTTGAAATCCTTTCGTGCGGGAACGTGTGGTTTAAGGAGAAAAAGTTAATGGCTTTCATGCGCCATCGAGATGTATACGATGGTCAGCATCATGAAAATGAACGCCTGCAGTACGACGATAAGAATATGAAAGATCGCCCAGCCGGCACCAAGGATTGCGCCCAGCGCGGTACCGACCACGCCTGTCGCCGCCCACATGCCGAGGAGCAGGAAGATAATTTCACCGGCATACATGTTGCCGTACAACCGCAATGAGTGGGACAAAGGTTTGGAGATGTACTCAACCAGATTAAAGAGGATGTTGAATATCCACAAGAGCGGATGCGCGCCAAAAGGTGTGCAGGTCAGCTCGTGTATCCAACCGCCCAATCCCTTCACCTTGATGCTGAAAAAGATCATCAGAATCCAGACCGACAGGGAAAGCGCGAAGGTGGTGTTGATGTCGGCAGTTGGCACAGGACGGAAGTGTTCCAATCCAAGCACATGCTCGTAAAACATGGCCATGATATCGACCGGCAGAAAGTCCATTGCATTCATCAGCAGCACCCAGACAAATACGGTCAGGGCCAGTGGCGCAACAAACTTGTGGCGATCGCCGTGGAAAATACCTTTGGCTTGATCGTCAACGAATTCCATCGCCAACTCGACAAACGCCTGGCGGCGTGACGGCACGCCCGAAGTCGCGCCACGGACGACCCACCAGAGAAAACCGAAGGCGACAATCCCCAGCAGGGTTGCAACTGCCATCGAATCCACATTGATCGACCAGAACGATCCGTCACCACCGACCGGCTGCGTGAGAAAGGTCAGGTGATGATTGATATAGGACGTGGGAGTGAGCGCTTCAGTCGACATTGTTTTTGCCTGTCTCTAACAACACCGGGTTGCGAATAAAAACAGCTAGCGAAAAAACGATCACCGCGATGATGAAGGTTCCAATAAATCCAACCATGACAATCTCTTTATAGGACGTCAGAACCAGCCAAAGCAGGAGCACGATGACACCGACCTTGGCGGATTCCGCGCGAAGCATGCGGCTGAGAGTATCCAACGCCGTCGGACAAGTATTGCGTGGCATGAACAACGCAAAAGCCAACCCGCCCGCCAAAGCTACCCCCCCACCTAAAACTGCCGATATTGCGCCGGGCACACCCGCCGACCAACCACTGATTACCGCCAGCATTATCGTTATTGCCGTTTGCGCGCCGAACACGATGAGCAAAGGCCTCAGCGGTCTCGTTCGAGCAACCATTACCTGCTATCCCCAAAACTGTTTTCGAGGAGCACCAAACAGAGCGTGTCCCGGAACCAGCAAAACCGCGATTTTAACAAATAATTTTGAGATTGAAAACATTGATATTGCGGCCCAGCGATTAACGTAACCGCTCCAGCAAACCATCCAGCTGGTCGAGGCTGGCAAATTTGATGCTCAGGCTGCCGGCGCCTTTGCGGTTGGCAGCAATTTTTACGGTTGCTCCGAGGACGTCGGCCAGCTCTTCTTCGAGGCGAAGGAGATCGCGATCGATCTTCTTGTCGGCCTGCTTTTGCGTCGGCGGATTCAGTTCTCGAGCGACCAGTTGCTCGGTCTGACGAACCGACATCCCCTTGTCGGCAATCGTTGCTGCAATCCGAACCTGCTCCGCCTTGGACAAGGGCAGAAGTGCGCGTGCGTGCCCCATGTCGATGTCGCCGGCCATGAGCATATCCTGCGCAGGTTGCGCCAACTGCAGCAGGCGCAGCAGATTGCTCGTCGCGGAACGCGAACTGCCGACAGCATCCGCAGCCTGCTGATGGGTCATGCCGAACTCGTCGATCAGTCGCTGAATCCCGGCAGCTTGCTCGAGCGGGTTGAGATCCTCGCGCTGAATGTTCTCGATGAGCGACATCGCCAGTGCCGACTCGTCCGGAATATCGCGTATCTGCACCGGCACTTCGCGCAGTCCAGCGATTTGCGAGGCACGCCAACGCCGCTCCCCGGCGATGATCTCGTAGCGATTTTCGGCGACCGGTCTGACCAGGATCGGCTGCATGATGCCCTGCGCCCTGATCGACGCTGCCAATTCCTCTAACGATCCGGGATCCATGCGTGTGCGCGGTTGATACTTGCCGGGCTGCAACTGGCCGACCGCCAAGGTGTCCTGACGTGCCGGTGAAACGCTATCGTTGCCGGCCAGGAGCGCATCGAGGCCGCGACCCAAGCCCTTCGGTTTTGGTGGATTCATTGTTTGCCCTCAATAGGATTTGACCCGCTCGATCATCTCGGCGGCGAATAGCTGATAGGCCTGTGCGCCCTTGGCGGCTTTGTCGAATAGCACACCGGGCACGCCGTAGCTTGGGGCTTCGGCAAGACGCACATTGCGCGGCACGATGGTCTTGAAGACCTTGTCGCCGAAATGTTGTTCCAGCTGCGCCGAGACCTGCTGACCAAGGGTATTGCGCGGATCGAACATGACCCGCAGGAGCCCGATGATCTTGAGCTCGCGGTTGAGATTGGCATGAACCTTCTTGATGGTCGCAACAAGATCCGACAAACCTTCCAGCGCATAATATTCGCATTGCATTGGTATGATGACGCCATGGGCCGCGCAAAGCCCATTCAGCGTCAGCATTGAAAGCGATGGCGGGCAGTCGATCAAGACGAAGTCATACTCATCGGCATACTGGGCGATCGCCTCCCGCAGCCGTGCTTCGCGCCGCTCCAGATCGACCATTTCTACCTCGGCTCCAGCCAGTTCGCGGTTGGCGGGGAGCAGGTCGAATTTGCCCGATGGCGATGTTGCCCTGACCTCGCCCATCGCCGCCATGCCGAGAAGAACATGGTAGACCGAGCGGGTCAGTGTCCGCTTGTCAATCCCGCTACCCATCGTGGAATTGCCCTGCGGATCAAGGTCGACCAGGAGCGTGCGTTGGCCCTGCTGCGCCAGCGCGGCAGCGAGATTGACGCTGGTCGTGGTTTTCCCGACGCCCCCTTTTTGATTGGCAATTGCGAAAATATGCATCGTCACTGTTTCTCCAAAACGATCAAATGGCGCTCTGCTGCAAGACCGGGAACCACTAGGGGCGTGCACGCGACAACCTGCCACCCCGAGGGTAAGGCCGCGATTTCAGCATGTGGAAGCAGTCCCTTCATGGCGTATAGCCGTCCGCCCAATCCCACCAGATGTCCGGAAGTAGAGATGAACTCGACGAGTTCGGCGTATGCCCGCGAGATCACAACTACGTCTGCTTCGGGTCGCGGCATCGTTTCCACGCGACCACAAATAATGGATACATTGCCCAGGCCAAGTTGAATTTTCGCCTGCTGCTGAAATGCGCACTTTTTTTGCACTGGCTCGACCAGGGTAACGGCGACTTGCGGACGGGCTATCGCCAACGGTATGCCGGGCAATCCGGCGCCGCTGCCAACGTCGACGACTGCAGTGGCATCTGGCAATTGCTTCAATACGACCAACGAATCGAGAAGATGCTGCACAACCATGTCACGCTCTTCGCGAATGGCGGTAAGGTTGTATACGCGATTCCACTTTGTCAGCAGGGCCAGATAGTCGAGCAGCCTGGATTCGGCGCCGTCCGGCAGAATCAGACCAAGCGCCGAAATACCTGCGGTAACTTGGTCGGCCAAACTCATGAGCGAAGTGTCCCACCGGCACGCTTGTATCGCTTCAGATGCACCAGCAGCAATGAAATTGCTGCCGGCGTCACGCCCTGAATACGCGATGCCTGGCCAAGTGTCTCCGGTTGCTGCTGAGTGAGCTTTTGCTTGACCTCGTTGGATAACCCACGCACTCGGCCATAATCGAAGTTGGCAGGCAAGCGCAGTTGCTCGCTGGACAGCGCCTGCTCGACCTCGTCGCGCTGCCTTTCGATATAGCCATGGTACTTGGCCGAAATTTCAACTTGCTCGATCTCCTGTTGAGCTGCAGCAGCGTCCAATCTTCCGTCAGAGGCCCCGTTCAAGGACATCAGCGACTCGTAGTCAACCTCCGGTCGGCGCAGCAAATCAACCAGTCGATATTCATGGTCGAGCGGTTTGCCGAAGACACGCAGCAAGTCTTCGGCCGGCACCTGTTGCGGACGAATCCAGTTGTTGCGCAAACGCTCCTGCTCTCTGGCGATGGCATCGCGCTTGCGACTGAAGATTTCCCATCGATTGTCGTCCACCAGACCAAGATCACGACCAATCTCCGTCAGGCGCAAGTCGGCATTGTCTTCGCGCAGTGACAACCGGTACTCGGCTCGACTGGTAAACATCCGATAGGGTTCTGCGACGCCACGCGTTATCAGGTCGTCGACGAGAACGCCCATGTAAGCCTGATCTCGCCGCGGGCACCAAGCCTCTTTGTCCCGAGCAAGTCGTGCAGCGTTTATCCCGGCGAATAGTCCTTGCGCCGCTGCCTCCTCATAACCTGTGGTGCCGTTTATCTGTCCGGCGAAAAACAAACCCGCGATTGATTTAGTCTCGAACGAGGACTTGAGGTTGCGCGGATCGAAATAGTCATATTCGATGGCGTAGCCGGGGCGCAGGATATGGGCGTGCTCCAAGCCCCGAATGCTGTTGACGAGATCGAGCTGGACATCGAATGGCAATGACGTCGACACGCCCTGTGGATACACTTCTGTGGTTGTCAGGCCCTCCGGTTCGAGGAATATCTGGTGACTATCCTTCCCCGCAAACCGGTGGATCTTGTCTTCAATCGAAGGGCAATAGCGCGGTCCGACCCCCTCAATGACGCCAGTAAACATGGGCGACCGGTCGAGACCGTTGCGGATGATCTCGTGAGTCCGCGGATTGGTCTGCGTAATCCAACAGGGAACCTGACGCGGATGTGCCTTCCTGTTGCCGAGAAAGGAAAATACCGGTGCTGGGTCATCGCCTGGCTGAATTTCCATCACTGAGTAATTGATCGTGTTTCCATCGAGTCGCGGCGGCGTGCCGGTTTTTAGCCGACCCACGCCAAGCTGCAGCTCATGGAGCCGCTGGGCCAAGGAAATCGATGGCGGATCTCCGGCACGGCCAGCACGGTAATTCTCCAGGCCGACATGAACCAGGCCATTGAGAAAGGTCCCTGCCGTCAGGACCACTGCGGTGGCCTCGAAACTTATACCGATTTGCGTGACGACACCAGTTACCCGATCACCTTGTAGCGTCAGATCATCGACTGCCTGCTGAAATAGCGTCAGGTTGGCTTGATTCTCCAGGCGGCTACGAATCGCTTGCTTGTACAGCAAACGGTCAGCTTGGGCCCGCGTAGCGCGAACAGCCGGACCCTTGGAGGAATTAAGAATACGAAACTGGATACCCGCCTCGTCGGTGGCCGATGCCATGGCCCCACCCAAGGCATCGATCTCCCTGACGAGATGGCCCTTGCCAATTCCACCGATCGAGGGATTGCAGGACATCTGCCCGAGCGTTTCGATGTTGTGAGTCAACAGCAATGTTTTCGCGCCGGCTCGGGCGGACGCCAAGGCAGCCTCGGTGCCGGCGTGGCCACCACCAATTACGAGTACGTCGAATCTTTCCGGGAAACGCATTCGGGGAGTGCCAAACCAAGAGAGGCGGCATCATACGCTGACCGGGCACAAAATTGAATGTTGGTTTCACGTGAAACCAACAGGAACACGCGACACTCAGCCTATGTTCCACGTGAAACAGGCAAATCCGCCCTACTGTCCCCCAGCCAATCCAAGATAACTAGCAATCATCTTTGGATCAGCCGCCAATTCACACGCGCTACCTTCCATCGCCACCTCGCCCGTTTCAAGCACGTAAGCGTAATCAGCCAGTTGCAGGGCCGCCCTGGCGTTCTGCTCCACCAGAAGAATCGAGACACCCTTCTGCCGCAATTTCTCAATAATCAAGAAGATCTCCCGAACGATCAGCGGCGCCAAGCCGAGACTAGGCTCATCCAGCATCAGCAATTTGGGCTTACCCATCAACGCCCGGCCCAACGCGAGCATTTGCCGCTCGCCGCCAGACAAGGTCGCCGAAGCTTGAAGCCGGCGCTCCCTGAGCCGAGGGAAAATCCCAAATACCTCGTCAACCAATGACTTTGCTTCGTCACGATAGCCTTGACAATGCCTGGCATACCCACCGAGCAGCAGATTGTCTGCCACGCTCATGGCCCCAAATAACTCCCGTTTTTCGGGCACCAGAATCATTCCGAGGGCAACCAATTTCTCTAATTCGCTCTCGCTCTCATCCACACCTTCATAAAACATCGAACCTCTGCTGCGGCCGACCAATCCCATAATTGCCGACAACAGTGTCGTCTTGCCGGCCCCATTGGCGCCGATCACCGTGACAATCTGTCCACTGCCAACCACCAAATCCACGTGATGAAGCGCCTCAACCCTACCGTACCCGGCACACAGGTCGCGAACCTCCAGCACCGGAGCAACGCCACTCATAAAGCGCCACCCAGATAGGCCGCCAAGACTGCCGGATTCGCCTGAACTTCTGCCGGAAGTCCCTCGGCAATCTTCTGACCAAACTCCATGACAACACAACGATCAACCAAGCCCATGACAAAATCCATGTCATGCTCAACCAGCAAGATACCGATTCCCTCTTCCCGAAGCCGCCTTAACAACTCGCCTAAAGCCTGCTTTTCAAGATAGCGGAGCCCTGCGGCCGGTTCATCCAGCAGCAGCAGGCTGGGATTTGCGCATAACGCCCGAGCGATTTCGAGTATTCGCTGCTGCCCCAACGGCAACGACCCGGCTGGAGCCACCATAAACTCCCCAAGCCCAACCCGCTCGATCTGCGCAGCGGCAAAAGAAAGAATCTCCCGCTCTTCCCTGCGCTCAGTATGAAGACAAGCCGCCAGCACGCCAGCCCTACCGCGGCCGTGCGCGCCAATGGCTACGTTCTCCAAGACCGACATGCAAGGCAACAAACGAACGTGCTGAAAACTTCGGCTCATCCCCCGTCGCGCAATCTGCCGGGCTCCCATGCCATCGACCCTCTCGCCTCGAAACCTGACCTCGCCAGATGTCAAAGGCCAAACGCCCGAAACCACATTGAACATCGTGCTCTTGCCCGCCCCGTTGGGTCCGATAAGCGCCACGATCTCTCCCGCACCAACAAGAAGACTCATATCGTCATTAGCCACCAAGCCGCCGAACTCCTTGCGCACGTTCCTGCAATCAAGCAGTTCGGTTCCGAGTGCCAGTATTGGATTTCGCGGCGAAACTTCAGTCACCTCGAACGTAATCGGCTGCTTGGTGTCAGGCACCAGCCGCGCCAACACAGGCCAAAGACCTTCCCGAGCACGCTGCAACATCACCACGAGCAAAACGCCGAGCACGATAACTTCATAGCTGCCTGATGACCCCAGCAGCGATGGCAACCAATCCTGAAGCCACTGCTTCAAGATGGTGAAAGCCGCCGCTCCGACCACGGCCCCCCAAACATGGGCGGCACCCCCGATCACCGCCATGAAGAGATACTCGATGCCGACTTGCAACCCAAACGGCGTCGGATTGATGAACCGCTGCAGGTGCGCATAAAGCCAGCCGGACACACAAGCCAAAAAAGCCGCAAGAACGAAGACGATCATCTTAGCCCTAGCCGTATCTACACCCATGGCCTCCGCCATCAGCGTACCTCCTTGAAGCGCCCGAATGGCCCTGCCCTCTCGAGAATCGAGCAAGTTCTGAATGACCCGAACGGCAACGAGCACCACAATCCATATCAGGTAATAAAACGCCCGGCCGCTGCGCAACTCAATACCCACCACACTCAGCACCGGAATTCCTGAGATACCTGTAAATCCCCCAAGAAAATCGAGATTACCGAACAGAAAATACAGACTGATTCCCCAGGCAATCGTACCCAAAGGCAAATAATGACCGGATAGACGGAGCGTCAGAAAGCCGAGTACTAATGCGACCACGCCGGTAAGCAGCAAGCCTGCCAAGAGAGCGATCCAAGGAGAACCAGCAAAAGGCGCAACCCACAAAGGCAGATCGGTCGCAGTTGTTAAAAATGCCGTCGAGTACGCACCCAAACCGACGAACGCCGCCTGACCAAAGGAAGTCAAGCCGCCAACACCGGTCAATAGGACGACACCAAGGGTCACCAGCGCCGACAAGCCAATGTAATTGAGCAGCGTGACATAGAACTCGGGCAGAACTAGCGGGCAGACCCCCAGCAATCCAACGAAAGCGATGAATCCCAGATGACGCCGCATCATTGATGCTCGTCGATATCCTGGCTCTTTAGCGAGCGCCAGAGCAGGACAGGAATAATGAGCGTAAAGACGATGACCTCCTTGAAAGCACTCGCCCAGAAAGACGAATACGACTCCAGCAGCCCAACCAGCACCGCGCCTGCCGCGGCGATCGGATAACTCGTCAGCCCGCCAACAATAGCGCCGACAAACCCTTTCAGTCCGATCAGAAAACCCGAGTCGTAATAGATGGTAGTAATCGGCGCGATCAGCACGCCAGAAAATGCCCCGATCAGCGCTGCCAGCATAAAGGCCTGCTTGCCGGCCTTGACCGTAGAAATACCCATCAGTCGCGCTCCGGTGCGATTAAGGGCCGTTGCCCGAAGCGCCTTGCCGCGGAGCGTGCGATCAAAAAATACAAATAGGCTGCCGACGAGAACAAGCGAGGCCACCAACACCCAAACAGTCTGACCATTGACTGCAATACTCCCGATCTCGAAGCTCGCCTCGCTGAAAGGCGGCGTCCGCGACCCCTCGGCACCGAAAATGAGCAGACCCAACCCGACCAGAACGAGATGTACCGCTACCGCCACGATAAGCAGGACCAGCACGGACGCCTCCGCCAAGGGCTGGAATGCCAAACGGTAAACCATGGGACCCAATGGCACGACCAACGCCAACGACAGAAGCACCTGAAAGGCGAGCGGCCAAGCCACCGGATGCCCCAGCACCGCTATCGCTGCGGCAAGCGCCGGATAGGCAAGATTCCACAGCAGTGTTGGCGCCACCAGCCCCAGCTTGCGCCGCCGAAGCGCTGCGCCTACCTCAAACAGCGATACCAATCCGCCAGCCGCCAGGAGCAGCCACAAGGTCCCCGGCGTCTTGTCTGCTTGGAAGCTCGCCAGCGTCAGGGCACCAAACGCGACGAACTCCCCCTGCGGTATAAATACGACGCGAGTTACCGCAAACACCAACACGAGCGCCAACGCCAGAAGCGCGTAAATAGCACCGTTGGTAAGACCATCCTGGCCGAGCAATAAAGCGACCTGCAAATCCATCAGAGGCTATCCCAACAAAACAGAAGCGCCGCGAAATCGCGGCGCTTCACATCAAGATCGCGAACCAGACACCAGACCGCGACGATAGATTATTCAGGTCATTGAAGCTTCCACGCCCCGTTCTCGATTTTAACCATGACGCGGGCGCGCTGGTCAAAGCCAAGATGGTCGACGGCACTCATATTGACGACACCGTGGGACACTGTCACGTTCTTGAGTCCCTCAAGCGCATCACGCAAAGCGCTGCGAAACTCCTTGCTGCCTGGTTGCCCTTTCTTCAAAGCTACTGGAATCGCATTTTGCAGGAGCAAACCGGCGTCCCAAGCATGCGCACCGAACGTCGAGGTGCTGCCTTTACCATAAGCAGTCTCGTATTTGTTTACATATTCAAGCGCCGACTTCTTGACCGGATTCGACTCCGGCAGCTGCGCAGCGACCAGTACCGGACCGGCGGGCAGAAAAGTTCCTTCGACGCTATTGCCACCGACACGCAGAAAATCGTTGTTGGCAACACCATGCGTCTGATACACGCGCCCTTTGTAGCCCCGTTCCTTGAGCGTCGTCTGCGGCAGCGCAGCTGGCGTACCCGCGCCGGCAACGAGCACTGCATCAGGATTGCTGGAAAGAATTTTCAGCACCTGGCCTGTGACCGAAGTATCGGTGCGGTTGAAGCGCTCGCTCGCTACAATCTTGAGTTTGCGCAACTCCGCCACCTTCGAGAACTCGCGGAACCAGCCCTCGCCGTAAGCATCGGCAAAGCCAATAAATGCAACGTTCTTGATGCCATTATTGGTCATGTGCTCGACAATCGCCGTCGACATCTGCACGTCATTCTGCGGCGTCTTGAACACCCAGCGGCGCCTGGCGTCGACAGGATCGACGATGGCCGACGACGCTGCCATCGAAATCATGGGAGTCTCCGCCTCGGCCGCTACATCGATCATTGCCAGAGAATTTGGGCTGGTGGTAGATCCGACAATGACATCCACCTTGTTCTCGCTAACCAGCTTGCGCGCATTTTTCACCGCGGTGGTCGTGTCCGAGGCATCGTCCAGAACGACGTAATTGATCTTCTGCCCGGCAATGATTGTCGGCATGAGCGCGACGGTATTTTTCTCAGGAATGCCTAGCGATGCCGCCGGTCCTGTTGCCGACAGCGTGACGCCGACATTGACGTCGGCCCTCGCCACAGAGACGAATGTTGCCGCAACCAGCATCGCGGCGACGATACGAAGCTTCATTGACTCCCCCCAATCTGAAATAATCTATTTGGAATGATCTGAAAGTACCCACGCTTCAAGCCAGGGTATCGTAGCTGAATTTCACGATCAATGCAGTCACAATGCACAGGTATACCTGCCTCACGAAACCACTGCCGTGGCGCAATGCGAGGCGCGCGCCAATCTGTGAGCCGAGCACATTGAACGCTGCCATAAGCGGCGCCAAGTGCCACAAAATATCTCCATGCGGCAAGAAATACAGCAGTGCAGCAGCATTGGTCGCCACGTTGACGATCTTGGCGGCGCTTGACGCTCGGACGAAATCCAGACCGAAGAACCGGATAAACAGGAAGATCAGAAAGCTGCCGGTGCCAGGCCCAAAAAAACCGTCATAAAAACCGATCAGTGCGCCCAACCCAGTCGCCATCAACATGTCGGCTGACCCGTGCGACCTATTCTGATCAACGGCGCCGAAATCCTTGCGCATTTGCGTATAGACGGCCACCCCGACCAAGAGGGCCAACACCAAAGGTCGCAAAACTTCCCTGGGTAGCAGCGCTACCGTCATTGCGCCCACGTAGGAAAAAACGAACGCTGCTCCCGCAGCGGGCAATGCCGCCCGCCATGGCACCTGTATGTGTGCGGAGTAGCGAATCGCTGCACTGGTCGTGCCGAAGATCGACGAAAACTTGTTAGTGCCAAAGAGCGCCGCCGGCTCGCCCGCCGGGAACACCGCGAAAAGCGCTGGAATCTGTATCAACCCGCCGCCACCCACCAGTGCATCGACCAGCCCGGCCAGAAACGCCGCGCCAACCAAGGCCAACTCATTCATTCAGCAATCGCCTCGATACATGGCACGCTGTTTGCGCATGCCACAGCACATGAGACACCGCATCACCATTAGGGGAGTCATCATCATGGAATCCGAAATCGCTGAATTACTGCTCTGCTCTGCCTTCGGCTGCACATTGCCCTACGCTCTCGCGGCAGCCGCTGCTTGGATAAAAGATCATCGGCATATGCACCGCAATGGGGCTCGCGCACCAATCTTGTAATTCAGCCCCGCGCCTTTGCAGCTTGCTTACTTGCCGACACAGAAGCGGGAGAATATCTCGCCGAGCAAGTCGTCAGGCGTGAATTCCCCAGTAATACGGCACAATTCTTCATGGGCATGCCGCAGTTCCTCTGCACACAGCTCAAGCTGCGTCAACTCCCCCATGGCGATTTCCAGATGACGCGCCGCAGCCTCCAGCGCTTCCAGGTGCCGCTCGCGCGCCAGAAAAACGCCTTCGCCGTGATCGCGCCAGCCTGCAATGCGCAACAGTTCGTCATGCAGCAGCGCGATACCGGCCCCGTTGAGAGCGGAAAGCCAGATATGCACCTGGCCATCCTGCTCGACCCGGTGCGGCGCGATACCCGCCAGATCGCATTTGTTGTGCAGAATCAGTCGCGCTGACGCTTCCGGCAGCCTTGCCGCTACTTCATGTTCAGCCTCGGCCATGCCAATACCGGCGACAACCATTTGCAAGACCACATCAGCGCGCTCGATTTCGCGCCAACTGCGCTCGATGCCGATCTTCTCCAATCTATCCTCAGTCTCGCGCAGACCTGCAGTATCGACGATGTGCAGAGGAATGCCTGCAACATTGATGGTTTCGCGCAGCGCATCTCTGGTGGTTCCGGCGACCTCAGTAACGATGGCCCGCTCCTCGCCAGCCAACTGGTTGAGCAGGCTTGACTTGCCGACGTTAGGTGCGCCGGCGAGAACCACTTGCAACCCCGTCCGCAGCATACGGCCTTGCCGGCTGCGCTCGAGAAGCGCAGTGAGTTCGCTACGCAGTCGAGTCAGACGCCGAATCAGATCCGTATCGCGCAGTGGATCGATTTCCTCGTCCGGAAAATCAAGCGAGGCTTCAGTCAACATGCGCAACTCGATCAGGGCGGCGTCAACACCCTGCACAGCTTGCGAGAAATCGCCGCTCAGCGAGCGCATTGCCGAACGAGCTGCCTGAGCCGAGGCCGCCTCGATAAGATCGGCGACGGCCTCGGCCTGAACCAAGTCGATCTTGTCGTTCAGATAGGCGCGGCAGGAGAACTCGCCAGGCTGCGCCAATCGAGCGCCGAGTTCCAGACAGCGGCTGAGCAGCAACTGCATGACCACCGGACCGCCGTGTCCTTGCAGTTCGAGAACGTCTTCGCCGGTAAAAGAATGCGGCGCCGGGAAATACAGAAGCAGCCCCTGATCAACGGGCCGCCCATTACCGTCACGAAAGACTGCGAGCGTCGCCATGCGCGGCGCTGGTAAGCGCCCACTCAGGCTCTCAGCAAAGGCCACCAAGCTAGTCCCGGAAACCCTGAGCACACCGATACCTGCACGACCAGGCGCTGTGGCGACCGCCGCGATGATGTCACCGGGCGGTCTCGACACCAGTTAGTCTCCTGCCGAAAGTCGCATCCATGCTGCTCCCAAGGTATCTGTATCGCTGCTATCGGCCGCTACCAAGGCAATAAACTGAAGTTTAGACACTCGCAACCGCAGCCGGATGCCGAAGGCATTTCCGCGCCGCGAAAAATATTTTCAAATAAACGCAAAAAAGTGCAAAAAAGGCTTGACA
>CAISUK010000538.1 GCA_903888645.1 uncultured Pseudomonadota bacterium
CGAGGCCTGCCCGGACATCGTCGACTACACCAAGGGCGGCGTTTCGAATTGGCGCGATTCGCTGAATACGCTACCGCCGCCATAGACTGAAGCTGACGAGGCATAGAGGAATTGCACTTCTTGGTCGAGGCACCAGTCGAGTAAGGCCAGCGAATAGCGGTAGTTGTTGGCCATCATGTATTGGCCATCAGTTTCCATCGTGTCCGAACAGGCGCCCTGGTGCAGGATGGCATTGACGGACCCGTCGAAATAACCTTGTTCGAGCAGTTCGAGGAAATCCTGTTTGTCGAGGTAGTCGGCTATTTCGCAGTCAACCAGATTGACGAACTTGTCGGCACGCTTGAGGTTGTCAACGGCAATGATATTGTCAACGCCGCGATCATTGAGCGCTTTGACCAGATTGGAGCCGATAAATCCGGCCGCGCCGGTAACGATGGTGTACATGTCAAATTTCCTTGAGCTCTTCAAGCGTACAGGTTGCAGTGCCGAGTTTGCCGACGACGATTCCGGCGGCGCGATTGGCAACGCGCATGGCATCTTCCATGTCGAGGCCACTGGCCAGCATCACTGCCAGCGTGGCGATGACCGTGTCACCGGCGCCGCTGACATCATAGACTTCGCGTGCCAGTGCCGGCTCATGCGCCTCGCCGCTGTCGCGGTAGAGGGTCATGCCATCTTCGGAACGGGTTACCAGCAGGGCGTAGAGATTCAGTTCCCGGCGCAGGCCCTGCGCTCTTTCGGCCAATTCGACATCGCTGTTCCAGCGACCCACGACCTGCAGCAGTTCCGAACGATTGGGCGTGATGACGGTGGCACCGGCATAACGCGTGTAATCCTCGCCTTTGGGGTCGACCAGGACCGGCTTGCCGGCGGCACGGCCGAGGCGAATCATGTCGGCAATGTGGGCCAGACCGCCCTTGCCGTAATCGGAAAGGATGATGGCGTCGCAGTTGGGCAGACGCCGCTCAAATTCGGCAAGTTTGGCGCGCAGCACTTCGTGGGCCGGCCAGTTTTCGAAATCGATGCGCAGCAGCTGCTGCTGACGGCCGAGCACGCGCAACTTGACCGTGGTCGATAACTGGGCGTCTTCGTGCAGGCTGGCGTCAATGCCGGAATTGGCGAGCAGGCGCGCCAGCGTCTGGCCCGCTTCGTCGGCGCCGACCACGGAGAGCAGGGCCGCACGGGCACCGAGGGCCGCGACGTTGCGCGCGACGTTGGCGGCACCCCCCGGGCGTTCCTCGACACGCTCGACTTTGACGACCGGCACCGGCGCTTCCGGCGAGATGCGCGAGACATCGCCGAACCAATAGCGATCCAGCATGACATCGCCAACGACGAGGATACGAGTGTTAGAGGTGTCAGGTAGTTGCATCATGACTTATTGAAAACCAGTTAACCGCAGAGGACACAGAGACCGCAGAGCAAGGATGCACCTTTTCCGTCGATTTTCTCTGTGGTCTCTGCGTTCTCTGCGGTGAAAAATTCTTTCATTTTCTGCCGATGGCATGGTATTCGATACCGGCTTGGCGCACTTGAGCAGGGTCGTAAAGGTTGCGGCCGTCGAAGATCACTGGATGACGAAGCTTGGCGCGGATGGTATCGAAATCGGGGCTGCGGAATTCCTTCCATTCGGTGACGATGGCCAGCGCATCGGCATTGTCAAGGGCTTGCAAGGGTGTCGCGGCAAAGCTGATCCGTGCCTCATCGGCGAAGATTCGCCGGGCCTCGTGCATGGCCACCGGATCGTAGGCACGGACACGCGCACCGCGGCTGATCAGTTCGTCGATCAGCACCCGGCTGGGGGCCTCGCGCATGTCATCGGTATTCGGCTTGAAGGCCAGCCCCCAGAGTGCGAAAGTCATGCCTGACAGATCCTCACCGAAGTGGCTGACGATCTTGCGCGGCAGGATTTCCTTCTGCGCCTCGTTGGCATCTTCCACCGCCTGCAGTACCTGCAAGTGCTGGCCAGCCTGATGGGCGGTGCGGATCAGCGCCTGGACGTCCTTGGGAAAACAGGAGCCGCCATAGCCGCAGCCCGGGTAGAGAAAGTGGTAGCCAATGCGCGGATCGGCACCGATGCCATGACGTACGAGTTCGATGTCGGCACCAAGCTTCTCGGCCAGATTGGCCAGTTCGTTCATGAACGATATGCGCGTCGCCAACATGGCGTTGGCAGCATATTTGGTCAACTCGGCGGAGCGAACGTCCATGATGATCAGGCGCTCATGGTTGCGCTGGAACGGTGCATAGAGTTGGCGCATCTTTTCTATTGCCCGCGCATCGTCGGCACCGACGACGATGCGGTCGGGCTTCATGAAGTCGTCGATGGCGGCACCTTCCTTGAGAAATTCCGGGTTGGAGACGACGCTATAGTCAATCGCTGCACCGCGCGACTCAAGTTCTTCGGCAATGGCGGCCCGCACCTTGTCGGCAGTGCCAACCGGTACAGTCGACTTGTCGACGATCACCTTGTAGCCATTCATGTGCCGGCCGATGCTGCGCGCCGCAGCGACCACATATTGCAGGTCAGCGGAGCCATCCTCATCGGGCGGCGTGCCGACGGCGATGAATTGCAGGGTGCCGTGGGCAACCGCTTCCTCGATGTTGGTGGTGAAGTGCAAGCGTCCGGCGGCGCGGTTCTTGGCGACCATCGCTTCGAGCCCGGGCTCGTGGATGGGAATGCCACCTTCATTAAGGATGCGAATCTTGTCGGCATCGACGTCAAGGCAAAGCACATCGTTGCCAACTTCGGCCAGACAGGTGCCGCTGACCAGACCGACGTAGCCGGTGCCTATGACAGTGATTTTCATGGGGTTCCTTTTTGAGGCGTGAGGAGTGAGGGGTGAGGAGTGAGGAGTGACACTGATCGCCGTAGGCATGACAACACGGAATGTGGCCCGGTTTCGCGGCGAAGCACTTGCACGGCGATGTCTTTACTGCTCCTCACCCCTCACTCCTGACTCCTCACGGTGTTAAATCAAATTCTTCGGTTCGCTTCGGCGGATAGGTTTCCCAGCCACCGCAGGCAGGGCAGCGCCAGTAGAATTGCCGCGCCTTGAAGCCGCACTGGTCGCAACGGTAGCGGGCGACGCGGCGGGTATGGCTGTGAATCAGGTTCTTGACCAGTTCCAGGTCAGGTCGCCGTTCTACCGGCGCGCCGAGAATCTGCGCTTCGAGCAGCTTGTCGAGGCCGAGCAGTGTGGGATTGCGGTGCAACTCGTTGCGCACTAACGCGTAGGCGGCCTGCGGGCCTTCGCCGGCGAGTTCGGCGCGATAGACGGCGTCGAGCATGTCCAATGAGGAATACCGCTCGAGGTAGCTGCGCAGCAACAGATTGCCCTGCTCGCCGCGGCCGATTTTCTGATACGCCTCGGCGAGTTTCGCCGCGACCAGGGCGAGATAAACCGGGTTCTGTCCCTCGATACGCTTCCAGAATTCGATCGCAGCTTCCATCTGGCCTTCCGACCACGCCTGATCACCCTGCAAGAGGGTTGCCCGAACGCACTTTCGATTTGCTGCCAAGGCTTCTTCGAGGAGGCCGCGCGCCGCGTCGCCTTGGCCGTTGAGGATGGCATCGGCGGCCAGTTCGCAATAGAAATTGGCAATGTCCTTCTGCCACATATGATGCAAGTGCTGGGGCAGGGCCTGCGCCGTGGCAATCGCCTTGCGCCATTCCTTTTCCTGCTGGTAGATCTCGAGCAGAGAGCGCAAGGCTTCTTCATCGCGGGAAGTGCCGCGCAACTTCTCGAACATCGCTTCGGCACGATCGAGCAGGCCGGCTTTCAAGTAATCCTGCCCCAGTTCCGACAGCGCATGCAGGCGTTGCTCATCGCTCAGCTGCGTCAACGAGCCATCACGTTCGATCAGGTTGAGATGCACGCGGATGGCTCGGTCGGATTCGCCGCGCCGGCGAAACAGGCTGCCCAGCGCAAAATACAGTTCGACGGTTTCGGGGTCTATCTTGGCGGCCTCGAGAAAGGCCTCGATGGCCTTGTCCGGCTCCTCATTGAGCAGGAAATTGAGCCCCCGAAAATAGGAGCGCGGCAAGGCGCGCGATTCGCTCAGCAAATGTTTCAGATCGATCCGTGCCGCCACCCAGCCGAGGACGAAGAAGACAGGCAGCGCCAGCAACCACCAGAGTTCAATTTCCATGGTCCGACTCAGCTATGCCTCGCTTCATTGGTCGGGTTGTTAGCCCGGCCGAGGCGACCGATTTCCCGACGTTGCCGGACCATCGTAGCGAAACCTGCCGACATGCCAACCACGGTACCGCCGGCAAAGGTCGCCAGCAGTACCAGCGACAACGGCCATTGCCAGTTCATGTCGAGAAAAAAGCGCAATTGAATACTGCCGCTATTCTTCACGGCAAGGCCGAACAAGAGGATGAAAATGACAATGCGCAGCAGCCAGACAAGTGTTTTCATGGTTGCGAAAAAAAGGCGGCACCCATCGCGGATGCCGCCAGTTTTCAATAGGCCAGTTCGCTATTCACTTTGATCGACGCGTTCGCGAAGTTCATTGCCGGCCTTGAAATGTGGCACGTACTTGGCCGGCACCAGCACCTTGTCACCGGACTTTGGATTGCGCCCGGTGCGTGGTGGCCGATAGTTGAGGGCAAAACTGCCAAAGCCACGAATCTCGATGCGGTCGCCACGGGCGAGCGTATCGGCCATCGCATCGAGGATCATGTTGACGGCGTAGTCGGCATCCTTGGCCACCAACTGCGGGAAGCGCAGGGCTAAGCGGCCAATCAACTCGGATTTGGTCATGACTAGCCGCTACGCTCAGTTCTGGTTCAGCTTGGCTTTGAGCAGGGCGCCAAGGTTGGTGGTGCCGCTGCTGGCCGAGGAAGTATCCGCCGCCAGCTTCTGCATCGCCTCGCTCTGTTCCGCCTGGTCCTTGGCCTTGATCGACAAATTGAGCGAACGGGTCTTGCGATCCAGATTGATGATCATCGCCTCGACCGTGTCGCCTTCCTTGTAGATCGAACGCAAATCCTCGATCCGGTCGCGAGTCGCTTCGGAAGCACGGAGATAACCCTCCACGTCGGAACCGAGATCGATCACCGCACCCTTGGCGTCGATGCTCTTCACCGTGCCCCTGACGACGCTGTTCTTGTCGTGGGTAGCTACAAAGCTGGTGAACGGGTCGCCTTCCATCTGCTTGATGCCCAGGGAGATGCGTTCCTTTTCGACATCGATCGACAGGACCATGGCTTCGACCTCGTCGCCCTTCTTGAAGCTCTGCTTGGCCTCTTCGCCGACCACGGACCAGGAAAGGTCGGAGAGATGCACCAAGCCGTCGATACCACCGGCCAGGCCGATGAAGATGCCGAAGTCGGTGATTGACTTGATCTGGCCCTTGACACGGTCGCCCTTCTTGAAGTTCTGCGCAAACTCATCCCAAGGATTGGACATGCACTGCTTCATGCCGAGCGAAATGCGGCGACGGTCTTCGTCGATTTCGAGAATCATCACTTCGACTTCGTCGCCGAGTTGAACGACCTTGGTCGGGTGAATGTTCTTGTTGGTCCAGTCCATTTCGGAGACGTGCACCAAGCCTTCGATGCCCTGTTCGATTTCGACGAACGCGCCGTAGTCGGTCAGGTTGGTCACCTTGCCGAACAGGCGGGTGCCGGACGGGTAGCGGCGGGCGATGCCCACCCACGGATCTTCGCCGAGCTGCTTCATGCCCAGCGAGACACGGTTCTTTTCCTGGTCGAACTTGAGGATCTTGGCGGTGACTTCGTCGCCGACGTTGAGCACTTCCGACGGATGACGGACGCGACGCCAGGCCAGGTCGGTAATGTGCAGCAGACCATCGATGCCGCCGAGGTCGACGAACGCACCGTAGTCGGTGATGTTCTTGACGATGCCCTTGACGATGGTGCCTTCCTTGAGATTTTCCAGCAGCGACTGACGTTCTTCGCCGAGGTTGGCCTCGAGCACTGCACGGCGCGACAACACCACGTTGTTGCGCTTGCGGTCGAGCTTGATGACCTTGAATTCGAATTCCTTGTTTTCGAAGGGCGTAGTGTCCTTGACCGGGCGGATATCCACCAGCGAGCCGGGCAGGAAGGCGCGGATGCCGTTGGCCATGACGGTGAGACCGCCCTTGACCTTGCCGGAAATCAGGCCCTTGACCAGGGTGCCTTCGGTGAGCGCCTTGTCGAGATCGTTCCAGGCAGCGATGCGCTTGGCCTTGTCGCGCGACAGGCGGGTTTCGCCGTAGCCGTCTTCGAGCATCTCGATGGCGACCAGCACGAAATCGCCGGGCTTGGCATCGACTTCGCCGCGGTCGTTACGGAATTCTTCGGCGGCGATGAAGCTTTCTGACTTGAGACCCGCGTTGACGACCACATAGTTTTGGTCGACGCGGACGACTTCTGCCGTGATGACCTCGCCGGCGCGCATTTCCTGACGCGACAGGCTTTCTTCGAAGAGGGCGGCAAAACTTTCCATGGTTTCCGTGGAATTCACGGATGCAATAGCAGAGGACATAAGAGTTGAATTGGAACCTGAACCAGGCATGCCGAAGGGCATGGATGGAGAGTCAAGTTGATAAAAGCCCGCCACCCTGGCAGGCGGCGAACACCTATTACCCGTGACCGGCGAACCGGCAACGGCCTTGCGGTCAATGTCCGCGGACGTCTCTAACGATGTCCAGCACGGTATCGACCGCTACACCGATATCCATGTTCGTCGTGTCGACGAATACGGCATCGGCGCATTGCTGCAGGGGCGCCACGCTACGCGCGGCATCACGCGCATCACGCTCCCGCAGATCCTGCAAAAGGTTTGCGATGTTAGCAGAGACGCCCTTGTCGATCAACTGTTTATGCCGCCGATTGGCGCGCGCCTCGACACTCGCCGTGAGGAATATCTTGGCTTCGGCAAGGGGGAATACCACCGAACCCATATCGCGGCCTTCCGCCACAAGGCCAGGCAGTTGCCGATAGGCCCGCTGGCGGTCGAGCAGCGCCGCCCGAACCGCTGGCAGGGCAGCCACTTTCGAGGCGCCGCTGGAACATTCTTCGGTTCGAATAGCGTCAGTGACATCATCATTGTCCAGGCGAATCCGCTCGCCATCGAATGACGCTGGCAAGGCGGCGGCAAGCGCCGCGACGCCCGCTTCATCGTCCAGCGCGATACCGGCGCGCATGGCTGCCAACGCCGTCAAGCGGTACAGCGAACCGCTGTCGAGGTAGTGATAACCCAATGCCTGCGCGACGCGCGCAGCCACGGTGCCCTTGCCCGACGCGGAGGGACCGTCGATGGCGACGACCGGCGCGGTGATCGAGGCGAAGGCGGCGAAATAGTCGGGAAAAGTCTTGGCAACACAGTTCGGATCGTTGATGCGCACCGGCACGCCGGCCAAGCTCGCCAGCGAGAAACACATCGCCATGCGGTGGTCATCATAAGTGTCTATTGAGGCGTGAGGAGTGAGGGGTGAGGGGTGAGGAGTGGAAACCGTCAAGAAGTCGACGCCCTCCTCGACTGTCGCGCCGAGCTTGCGCAGTTCGGTGGCCATGGCGGCGATGCGGTCGGTTTCCTTGACCCGCCATGAGGCGATGTTGCGCAGCGTGCATGGGCCGTTGGCAAACAGCGCCGCCACCGCCAGCGTCATTGCCGCATCGGGGATGTGATTGAAGTCGGCATCGAAGGCGCGCAGCTTGCCGGAAGCCGGCGCCCGCGCCTCAATGAAGTTGTCGCCCATCTCGATGCGCGCGCCCATTGCCGCGAGCGATTCGACGAAACGCACGTCGCCCTGGATGCTGTTTCGACCGACACCCTCGACCCGCACCGGTCCACCAGCGATGGCACCGGCGGCGAGGAAATACGAGGCCGATGACGCGTCACCCTCGACATGCAGAATTCCCGGACTGCGATAACCAATGCCGGCGGGAATGCGGAAGCGCGACCAACCGTCGCGTTCGACGACGACGCCGAAGCGGGCCATCAGGTTGAGCGTGATTTCGATGTAGGGTTTGGAGATCAGTTCGCCGACCACTTCAATCTCCGCTGACCGCCCTTTTTCTTGGCAGACAAGGGGTAGTGCCATCAGCAGCGCCGTAAGAAACTGCGACGACACATCGCCGCGCACTTTGATCGGCGCATCGATGCGCAAAGATGCCGAGCTAATTTCCAGCGGCGGAAAACCATTGCTGCCAAGGTAGCCTACGTCGGCGCCGATCTGGCGCAGACCATCGACCAGATCGCCGATCGGCCGCTCGTGCATGCGCGGCACACCGGAGAGCTTGTAGTGCCCCCCGGACAGCGCCAGCGCCGCCGTCAGAGGGCGGAAGGCGGTGCCGGCATTGCCAAGAAACAGTTCCGCCTGCTTGACCGGGAACGGACCGCCGACACCGGTCACGCGCCAGGCATCGTTGCCAAGCGACTGCACCTCGACGCCCAGTGTCCGCAACGCCGAAAGCATGACGCAGGTATCGTCGGAATCGAGCAGGTCGCGAATTTCGGTGGTTCCAGAAGCCAATGCTGCCAGCAACAAGCTGCGGTTGGAAATGCTTTTTGAACCGGGCAGGCGGACGATGCCGGCGGCATGGTGGAGCGGGGAGAGATCAAGGTAACTCATAGGACAACTTCGACTTTGGCTGCCTTGATGTGCACCTCATCTCTCACTTGAATTCACCAAAAAACGATTCGTCAATTTCATAAGTAGTTATCGACTTGAGGCCGAGTTCAAGATGCTCGAGCATGTCGACAAGTTTTTCTCCATCGATTAGTTCGATGGGAGGCACTCCATCGCGCGATGCTTCACGGCGCGCCTCGGCAGTGAAAGTTCCTGTCGTTATGATGATGCCCTTGTCGGCACGACCGGCCATTGCGCCACGGAAATCGCGAACGTGAGAAGGAGTAACAGCGGACTTCGTATAGCGCTTGCACTGGAACAGTACCTTAAAGGAGACTAAAGGATTGATCTGCAAAGTGCCATATCCATCTATACCGCCGTCACCACTACTACCAGTAACTACAACTTGCGTAAATCCCGCCTCCCGCAATAGGCGCTGAGACAATCGCTCAAAACCGGAAGGCGGCAATTTCAACAGCAAGTCGATAATCGCGCCACGATAGTCGTTCGATGCAGTGGTCGTAGCTTCGGCAACTTGCTCTGGCACAGGTTCAGGCACTTGCGCTTTTTCCCGCCTCTGTTCCTGGAAGAGACGAACCCATTTGGCGAAAATCGCACGCGCTTGATCCAGAGAAAGAGTAGCGCCACGTCCACGCTCAGTAAGACTCCATACGCCACGCTTTGATGAGTCCAGAAAGCCCTCGCGAACGAGATAGAACCTTGCCCATGCAACCTGATTTCGATACCGAAGTGCACCAGACGGTAGTAGCTCGTTTTGAACGTCGTCGGAAAGGCTTAGATCTAGAGCAATTCGCTCAACGACCTCATCCGGCGTCCCTGAGCCCCCAAGGCTACGCAATGCATCAAGCAATGGCCCGAAGTAACGAACGAACTGGGAACCTTCCTCGTTTTTCTTTCCTGCCATGGTCATGACTCAAATAAAGATAAAGGGGTCAGGCACGCATTTATTTCCACGGCGCATCCCCATCTGCAAAAGTAAATTTGATTCGGGTCACGCCCAAACTTCCGTCAGCGTAATCGACACCGCCGGCATGAACATCGGCGCCACCAACTCGGCCGCCGTCGGCTTGCGGATCAGGCGATACTGCCCTTCAGCGGGTTCGCGATAGACGGTGATTTCGCGGCCATTGACATCCAGCAGCCAGACTTCAGGAATACCGTGGTGGGCGTAGAGACCAAGCTTGATGTCGCGATCATATTCGAGTGTACTGTCGGAAACCTCTACAACAAGAAGCACATCGGCTGCTGTCGGATGCGCTTCCATGTAATTCCTGCC
This sequence comes from uncultured Pseudomonadota bacterium, assembly GCA_903888645.1. Classification (GTDB taxonomy): domain Bacteria; phylum Pseudomonadota; class Gammaproteobacteria; order Burkholderiales; family Rhodocyclaceae; genus CAISUK01. The sequence goes on from CAISUK010000538.1 coordinate 9,887, forward strand.
TTTAACGACAGCGATGTCCGGCTGCGGCTCGCTGCGCTCACCCATGCGGATGGGATTTTGCACGCGCACCAATTGGCTACCGCAATTTCGCGTCAAGACCTGGGCAAGCTTGTCTACCAGGTAAGCATGTTTACTACCAATCGGTGCCATGTCGATCATCTCCCCTTCGATGAGTTCCACCCGATCGTTTTCGTCGAGTAGACCGGCACCAGCCATTTGGTGGAACTCGTCCACCGTCCACCGGTGATACGGCAAAGGCACCTTTGGTTCGCGGGATTGCAGTAAACGCGGCATGGCAGACCTCCCTGAGTCAATGTCGGATACAACGATAATCCGGTTATTCCGCAGGCTACATTAACGCGCTAAACAGCGGACCGCTTGCGGGAGATTTGTTTTGAAGGATTTGTCAGATTTTTTGCCTCCTGCGCAAATGCCAAAAGACTCGCCAACGCCTTGTTGACTGCCTCGGAGGTCGGAAATGCCTTCTGAATCTCGGGGTCCAGGACAACGACATTTCTTCCTTGCGCGAAGTGCTGGAAGTACTTTCCGCGCACGCCCACGCCAAGATGCTCTCGCTTGAGCTCGGGAATGTCCTGCTCAGCCTTGCTCGTAGATGCCTTTTTCATATCGGGTCGCCTTTGGCGCGCTGATGATTCGAATACCGTTGCGTCGCTCCGTGTGGACCACCACGAGCAGTCGCCCTTTGCCTGAGATTCCGTAGGTGCGGCTTCGATCTTCGGAATCGGCGTGATCCGTGTCGGTAAAGGTGAGCGCGAGCGCATCCGCAAAAACACTGACGGCCTCGTCGAACGAAACACCGTGTTTTTCCAGGTTGCTCGCTGCTTTCCGAAGTCCCACTCGAATTTGAACATGCCATGCTTACCTTGAAAACCAATCGATTGACAACAATCTATTCGCCAGGCGGCGATTGCAGCGTGTCCAGCCAGGCATCACGCCGAGCCCGGGCTGCGGCGAACATCGCCTGCAAACCGTCACCATCGGCAGCAGCGAGAAGAACACGGGTGCGCAGCAGCTCACTCATGTAGGCGTCGATTTCGCCAACCAACGCATGGCGATTGGCGACGCAGATATCCCTCCACATTTCCGGATGACTGCTGGCGATGCGGGTGAAATCGCGAAATCCGCCTGCGGCGAAGCCGAACAGTTGCTCCGAGTTTTCGCGTCCCGCGATGTCGTGAACCAGCGCGAAGGCGAGCAGGTGCGGTAGATGGCTGACGGCGGCAAAGACGCTGTCGTGCGCCGCCGGTGTCAGTTCTGAGACGCGGGCGGCGCAGGCTTCCCAGGCCGCGAGAATGCGCGTCACCGATGCCAAAGAGTTCTCGGGCAACGGCGTAATCACGACGCGCTTGTCGACATAGAGACCCGCCGTAGCTGCTGCTGCGCCGCTCTTTTCAGCACCAGCGATGGGGTGACCGGGCACGAACTGGCCGATGCGTTCGCCAAAGCAGCGCCGTGCCGCCGCGACCACGTCCTGTTTGGTACTGCCGGCGTCGGTGACCAGGGTATGCGCTTCAAGATACGGGATGAGCGCCGCCATCACCGGCTCCATCTGCCCGACCGGCATGGCGAGAAGGATCAGGTCGGCACCGGCTGCGGCATCGCGCCAATCTTCTGCGATGCGATCAATGACGCCGAGGGCCAGTGCCGTTTCCAGCGATTCGCGGCTGCGGCCGATGCCGACCACTTCGCGCACAGCCCCGGCGTTCTTGAGCGCCAACGCGAAAGAGCCGCCGATCAGCCCGACGCCACAGACGACGATCCTGCCGAAAGTCGCAGCAGTCACAGTGCCTTTTCCAGCGCCTCGAGAAAGCGCAGATTCTCGCGTTCGAGGCCGATCGTCACACGCAAAAATTCGGGTAAGCCATAGCCACCGATCGGCCGCACGATCACCCCTTGCTGAAGCAGCTTGCGATTGACAGTGGCCGCGTCGCCGATGCGTACCGTAACGAAATTGCCGTGCGACGGAATGTGTTCGAGTCCGAGACGCTTGATACCCGCGACCAGTTGTTCCATGCCGCGCCGGTTCAGTTCATAACTTTCGCCGAGAAAGACGTGGTCGTCGAGCGCCGCCAGCGCCGCTGCCAGCGCCAAATTATTGACATTGAAGGGCTGGCGGACACGGCTCATCAGGTCGGCGACTTCGGGTGAGGCCACGGCAAAGCCGACGCGCAGGCCGGCCAGTCCGTACACCTTGGAGAAGGTACGGGTGATGACCAGATTCGGAAACTCGCGCACCCATGCAAGCGTATCGGCGCGATCGGCCGGCTGCAGGTATTCGTTGTAGGCTTCGTCGAGCACAACCAAGACATCGCCGGGTACCGATTGCAGGAAATTCTTGACGTCGGCATGCGGCAGGAAAGTGCCGGTCGGATTGTTGGGATTGGCGATCCAGACGATGCGCGTATCGGGGCAAATGGCGGCACGCATGGCTGCCAAGTCATGGCCAAAGGTTTTCGCCGGCACGGCAATGCATTCGCCGCCTGCCGACAGCGTCGCCAGTGGATAGACGGCGAAGGCATGTTGGGAAAACACCGACGAACGTCCCGGCGCCAGGAAAGCACGGGCAGCGAGATCGAGCACGTCGTTGGAGCCATTGCCGAGAACGATCTGCTCTCTGGCCACCCCGAAACGTTCGGACAACGCGTTGATCAGTTCGAATTGGTCGGGGTAACGTTCGATGCCGTTGATGGCGCGCTCGACCGCCGCCTTTGCTTTTGGACTCATGCCAAGCGGATTTTCGTTGGAAGCCAGCTTGACGATGCTGTCCAGGGGCAAACCCATTTCACGAGCCAATTCGGTGATCGGCTTGCCTGGGATGTAGGGCGAAATGGCGCGGATGTAATCAGGCGCGCGGGCCACCAGCTTGATTTGAGTCACGATGCGATCCTGTTCAAACGATTGTCAAACGCTGCTCAAACGCTTTTCAAACTGATGCGCACGGGTAGGAGCCGAGTTCCTTGACGAAACCGGCACGGCTGCGCAAATCGTCAAGTGCGGCGGCTACCGCAGGGTTCTGGCGATGACCTTCGACGTCGATGAAGAAGACATATTCCCAGCGACTGCCGCCGAAACCGCGAGCCGGACGGGATTCGAACCTGCTCATGGAAACATCATGACTGGCCAGCGGCACCAAAAGGTCATGCACGGCACCCGGCTTGTTCTGTGCCGAGCAAACGAAGGAGGTCTTGTCGTTGCCCGACGGACCGGCATCGTGCGTGGCGAGCACCAGAAAGCGAGTGGTGTTGTTGGGTTCGTCCTCAATATTGGCGGCCAGCACATCAAGACCGTAGAGCGCAGCGGCGGCTTCTCCGGCGATGGCGCAGGATTCATCGTCTTCGGCCGCCAGGCGGGCCGCTTCGGCATTGCTGGCAACTGGGGTACGGGCCAAACCACCGAGATTGCGATTGAGCCATTCGTGGCATTGCGCGAGACTTTGGGCATGCGAATAGAGTCGCTTCACTGCCGCCAATGAACCGGCTTTCGACAACAGGTTCTGGTGCACGCGCAAATTCACTTCGCCACAAATCTGCAGCGGCGATGACAAAAGCAAATCCAGGGTGCGACCGATGGCGCCTTCGGTCGAATTCTCCACCGGAACTACGGCGTAGTCTGCATTGCCGGCTTCGACGGCGCGAAAAACATCGTCGATAGCTGAACAGGCAGTGAGCGTCGGCGCCGACCCGAAATGTTTGCGCGCCGCAGATTCGGAGAAGGTTCCGGCCGGACCCAGATAAGCGATCCGCAAAGGCTGCTCGAGCGCCAGGCAGGCCGACATGATCTCGCGGGCGATGCGCTGGACCGCTGCGTCAGGGAGTGGTCCGGCGTTGGCGTCGACCAACCGGCGCAACACCTGGGCTTCACGCTCGGGGCGATAGATGTTGCCCTGCTTGATTTCCCCGATGCGATGGGCGAGTTTGGCGCGTTCGTTGATGAGGCGTAGCACCTCGTCATCCAGGCTGTCTATGCCTGAGCGCAACCGCCCCAGCTCTGCCTTTTCGTCAGCGCTTTCACTCATGCCGAAAACTCAGCTTTGCAGCGGCAGGTACTGCACGGCCAGCACACCGGGAATCGTGCGCATGGCTTCGACAACCTCGGTTGGAACCTTGCTATCCACATCAACCAGGGTGTAAGCCACATCGCCCTTGGATTTGTTCATCATGTTGTGGATGTTCAATCCGGCCCCGGCCATGGCAGTCGAAATCTGACCGACCATATTCGGCACATTGGCGTTGGCGATGGCGATGCGGTAGGCCGATTCGCGCGGCATCACCACATTGGGGAAGTTCACCGCGTTCTGCACATTGCCATGTTCGAGATAGTCACGGACTTGGTCGGCGACCATCACCGCGCAATTCTCCTCAGCCTCCTCGGTCGACGCGCCAAGGTGCGGCAGGGCAATGACATTCGCCTGGCCGATGATTTCGCCGCTGGGAAAATCGCAAACGTAGCACCCGAGCTTTTTGCTGGCGAGCGCTGCCAGCACGGCATGATCGTCGACCACACCCTCGCGCGAAAAATTGAGCAGCACGGCGCCTTGCGGCAGCAGGCCGATGTTGTCGGCATTGACAGTGTGGCGCGTCGCATCGAGCAGCGGCACGTGCAGCGTGACAAATTGGGCGTTGCGCAAAACTTCGGCAACGCTGTTGGCCTTCTTCACTTGCGCCGGCAGGCTCCAGGCGGCATCGACAGTGATCTCGGGATCGTAGCCGAGCACATCCATGCCCAGCTTGATTGCCGCATCGGCGACCAGACAGCCGATCTTGCCCAGACCGATGATCCCGAGCGTCTTTCCAGCCAACTCGTATCCGGCGAAAGTCTTCTTGCCGTCCTCGACCTTCTTGTCCATCGCCGGGTCGGCCGGATCGAGGCCGCCGACAAACGACAGCGCCCCGGACAAGTTGCGCGCCGCCAGCAGCATGCCGGCGATGACCAGTTCCTTGACGGCGTTGGCATTGGCGCCCGGTGCGTTGAAAACCGGCACGCCGCGCGCCGACAGCTTCTTCACCGGGATGTTGTTGGTGCCGGCGCCAGCGCGACCGATGGCGCGCACACTGGCGGCAATCTCCAGCGCATGCATGTCCGCGGAGCGGACCAGAATGGCATCGGGATCGGCGATGGCCTTGCCAGTGACATAACGCTCGGCCGGCAGACGTTTGAGCCCGGTCGCGGAAATCTGGTTGAGCACCAGTATCTTGAATGGATCTGTCATGTCGGTCTTTGCCTCAGGCGCCGTGCTTCGCTTCGAATTCCGCCATGTAGGCGACCAGTGCCCGGACGCCTGCGATGGGCATGGCGTTGTAGATCGAGGCGCGCATGCCACCCACTGAACGGTGTCCCTTCAACTGCGTCATGCCGCGCGCCTTGGCGCCCTTGAGGAACTCTTCGTCGAGTTCGGCATTCTTCAGCGTGAACGGAATGTTCATGCGCGAACGATCTTCCTTGCGCACCGGATTGTTGAAGAACTTGCTCTGGTCGAGGTAATCGTAAAGCAGCGAGGCCTTCTCGATGTTTTTCGCTTCCATCGCCGCCAGACCGCCCTCGCGCTTGAGCAACTGAAAAACCAGGCCGGCGATGTAAATCGCATAAGTCGGCGGCGTGTTGTACATCGAATCGGCATCAGCGTGAATCTTGTAATCGAGCATGGTCTGCGGCGTTGGCACGCCTTTGCCGATCAAATCGTCGCGGACGATGACGATGGTCAAACCGGCCGGGCCAATGTTCTTCTGAGCGCCGGCATAGATCAGGCCGAACTTGCTGACGTCGATCGGCTTCGACAGGATGTTCGAGGACATGTCGCAGACCAGCGGCACATCTCCCGTTTCGGGGGTCCAGTGGAACTCGACGCCGCCGATGGTCTCGTTGGCTGTGTAATGAAGGTAGGCGGCGTCCTTGTCGGTCGTCCAGGTTGATTGCGCTGGCGCGTACGTGAAATTCGTGTCCTCGGCGGATGCGACGGTATTCACTTTGCCGAACGACTTGGCGGCCTTGATGGCCTTCTTCGCCCATTCGCCGGTATGCACGTAATCGGCGGAAGCCTTGCCACGCAGCAGGTTGATCGGAATCATCTCGAACTGCAGCGTCGCACCGCCTTGCAGGAAGAGCACTTTATAGTTGTCGGGAATC
>CAISUK010000539.1 GCA_903888645.1 uncultured Pseudomonadota bacterium
AGCAGGGAACTGGCCAATGCAATATCGTAGGGAATGCTGTTGCGATAATTGGCATCGTGGCCGACCACGCCTTCGGGAACCACCATCTCCGCCCTGACCGCCTGATTCTTGCGGACCAGGGTAATTTCTTCCTGCACGTTGTAGACCATGGCGATGGCACGGCGCAGAGCAATCTTCTCCGTCGTGTAGCCGCCGAGCGTGGGGTCGCGCATGTTGAACAGGTAATAAGTGATCTCGGGCTCGGTCATCCGGTACAGGCCGATCCCCTGTTGGGCATACTCCTGCTTGAGCTTTGCCCCTTGCATGACAACAGGCGCCGCAACCTGCGGCAACATGTCAAAGTCAAGTTGACCGCCCTCGAACGCCAGCCAGCGCGATTGTTCTTCCTCGATGATGCTGATCTCGACCCGACCTGCCTGGGGCATCTGCTTGCCCTTCATGTCGCGCACCAGTTGTTCGTCCCAGGCATCGCCACTCGAGGCGAAATTCCACACGTAACCCCGGTAATCGGGATTCGCCTGGAGGACGATCCGGCTCCGCGGCACATATTCCTTGAGCATGTACGGCCCGGTACCGACCGGGTGGGTACGCGTTTGATCGACATAGCCCTCGATGGCCTCGCGGGCCACGGCGCCAAAATTGCCATAAGCCGTGATGTACAGGAAATTGTAATCGGGCTGAAGCAAATGAATTTCCAGCGTGTAACGGTCGGGGGTTTGCAGCCCTGCCACGGGGGCGTCGTAATCGAACTTGCCGGTCTTCTTGGCCCGCGCCACCAAGGAGTCCAGGCCGACGATCTTGCCCTCGAGCATGTAAGCCGACGGTGAGCGATTGGCTGGGTCGAGGAAGCGCTTGAAGGTGTAAACGTAGTCTTGCGCAGTCAATTCGCGACGCGCACCCTTGAACACCGGATCCGCAGCGAAATAGATTCCCTTCCTGATCTTGAACGTGTAAGTCTTGCCGCCGTCCGAGACTTCCGGCATTCCTTCCGCTGTCAATGGAGCCAGCTTTGCCGGTCGTGCCAGGTAATCATAGGTCAGCAGGCGCTCGAAAATCGCCTCGCAAATTCGGCCCGAATACAGATTGAAGGTCAGCGCCGAATCGAAACCATCGTCGGCAGCCTCGATCACCGAGTGAATGACCTTGCCGGGATCGGCGGCCGCCGATGATTCGGACACGTGCAGCGTCGCCAGCGTAATCAGACACGAGGTCATCAGACACAGTGTGGTCGCACCTAGACCTTCGCGCAGATGATCCAATTTGACCCAAGCGTACTTCATCGACAAGGCTCGGCGAAAACAAAGTTCGGCGAAATATACAGGGTCTTGGCGATATCGTGTGGGGCGACTTTCATGCCAAGCGTATGGTGTTCTGGTTATCCCGCTTGCGGCATTACCGCAAACTCGGCGCTGCTTTTGATGTTGGGTTTATTCCCTGGCCTCGCCACGCTAGCGACCGGCAAGTAGCGGTGCCTTCGACTTGCAATCGCCACCTTGAAATGCAGATATTGCTTACCCGCTGTGAATGGTTATAATGCGCACCTCAACTTGGCCGGCCAGCCGGAACATGCAACGGTTCGGCTAGCTTTGAACCGTCAGGGCAATGACGGCACTTGAGTTAAGCCGGAAGATATTGAAAAGACTTTTTGCGTTTTATCAATGGAGTGGTAGTTCAGTTGGTTAGAATAC
>CAISUK010000540.1 GCA_903888645.1 uncultured Pseudomonadota bacterium
CGCCTGCGACGAAACATCCGCCTTCATGCCGGCGCCAATCTATTACGCGCACCGCCTGGTCGAACGTCAGGCGCAACTGCGCAAGGACGGCCGACTGCCCTTCCTGCGTCCCGACGCAAAGAGCCAGGTGACCATGCGCTATGTCGATGGCAAGCCACACAGCATCGATACGGTGGTGCTGTCGTCGCAGCACAGCCCCGACCAGAGCGAGACAGCGACCAAGATGAAGGCCAGCTTCACCGAAGCCATCATCGAGGAAATCATCAAGCCGGTGCTGCCCAAGGAATGGCTAAAGAACACGCGCTACTTGATCAACCCGACCGGGCGCTTTGTCATCGGCGGCCCGCAAGGCGACTGCGGCCTGACCGGTCGCAAGATCATCGTCGATACCTACGGCGGCGCCTGCCCGCATGGCGGCGGTGCGTTCAGCGGCAAGGATCCCACCAAGGTCGACCGTTCGGCTGCCTACGCCGCCCGCTACGTGGCCAAGAACATCGTCGCCGCCGGCATCGCCAGGCAGTGCCAGATCCAGGTGGCTTATGCGATCGGCGTGGCGCAGCCGATGAATGTCACTATTTATACCGAAGGCACCGGTGTCATTTCCGACGAGAAGATCGCCGCGCTGGTGAACGAGCATTTCGACCTGCGCCCGCGGGGCATCATCCAGATGCTCGATCTGCTCCGGCCGATCTACCAGAAGACCGCCGCCTATGGTCACTTTGGTCGCGACGACGCCGAGTTCAGTTGGGAGGCGCTCGACAAGGTGCCAGTGCTGAGGGCCGCGGCCGGACTATGACGCCAGCAGGGATGCCAATATGCTGAAACGCATTGCTGTCGCCGATTTGCGCGTCGGCATGTATCTGCAGGAACTCTGCGGATCGTGGCTGGAACATCCCTTCTGGAAATCATCGTTTCTCATCGAGGATGCCAAGGATCTCAAACGCATCCTCGATAGCGGCGTTGCCGAAGCCTGGATCGACACCGACAAGGGTTTCGATGTCGCGGTTGGCGGGCAAGTCAAAGAAGCGTCAGACGCTGCCATCGAGCGCGAACTCGTCAAGACCGCGACGCAACCGCACATCGTCGAGCGCGTCTCCACCGAGCAGGAAGTCGCCCGCGCCGCAAAAATTTGTGGCAAGGCGCGCCAGGCGGTGTCTTCGATGTTTCGCGAAGCGCGCATGGGCAAGGCGCTCGACGCCGAGAACGCCCTGCCGCTGGTCGAAGAAATATCCAACTCGGTACTGCGTAACCCGGGTGCGCTCATCAGCCTGGCGCGCCTCAAGACCAAGGACGATTACACCTACATGCATTCGGTGGCGGTGTGCGCGCTGATGGTGGCGCTGTCGCGGCAAGTCGGTCTCGACGAAGCGCAGACCCGCGAGGCCGGGATGGCCGGCCTGCTCCATGACGTTGGCAAGATGGCGGTGCCGTCCGACATCCTCAACAAACCCGGCAAGCTGACCGACGCGGAGTTCACTACCGTCCGCGGCCACCCCGAAGCCGGCCACCTGATGCTGCTGGAGGGCCGCGGCGTCAGCGACGTGTCGCTGGACGTATGCCTTCATCATCACGAAAAAATGGACGGCAGCGGTTATCCGCACCGGCTCGCCGGCGAGCAGATCAGCCTGTTTGCAAAAATGGGCGCGGTCTGCGACGTCTATGACGCCATCACTTCGGACCGGCCCTACAAAATTGGCTGGGGACCGGCCGAATCGCTGCGCAAAATGACCGAATGGAGCAAGGGACATTTCGACGAGCACATTTTCAAGGCCTTCGTCAAGAGCGTTGGCATTTATCCGGTCGGCTCGCTGGTGCTGCTCAAGTCGGGCCGTCTCGCCGTGGTGGTCGATCAGACGGCGCAATCCTTGCTGACGCCCAAGGTCAAAGTGTTCTACTCGACCAAATCGAAACTGCGCCTGACACCGGAAATTCTCGATCTGTCGCGTCCCGAGGCCCGCGACAAGATCGTCTCGCACGAAGATCCGGTCAAGTGGGAAGTGCGCGACCTGCAATTTCTCTGGAGCGGTGTTTCGGGTCCGGCCAGGTAATCATCAGTCGCCGAGGTGCCGCCCGATCGACAGGGCACTGCCCAGCCAGCCGAGCGCTGCGGCCACACCGAGCAGTTGCAGACCTTGAATGACCGGTGGCAGTTCGAGCGAAAAATCGAAGGCGTAGAGGCGGGCTATTTCAGCCACCGGGGCTTGCAGCAGCAACGCCGCCACGCTCACGATGACCCAGGCGACCAGGCCGCCGCTGATTCCCTGCAAAGCGCCGTGATAGTAAAACGGGCGGCGAATGAAGGCATCGGTGGCGCCGAGCAGGCGGCTCACTTCGATTTCGGCGCGCTGTGTCAGCACTTGCAGCCGTATCGTGTTGAAAGTGATGGCCACCAGACCGACACCGAACAGCGCCGCCAGCAGCCAGACGGCGATCCGGCCGAGGCGCAGTAACGCGTCCAGTCGGCTCACCCAGGCGGAATCGAGCTGGACGTGTTCGACCTTGGGCAATTTGGCGAATTCATTGCGCAAGGGCTCCATCGCCGCCGGACTTTCGTCGCGCGGTGTCACCACGAAGGCCTCCGGAAACGGATTCCCCGGCAGCGCCTCGATGACGTCGCGCAACCCCTGATTCTTTTTCATGCGCGCCAGCGTCTCGCTGCGCGGCAGCCGGCGCAGCCCGGCCACGCCGGCATGGCCGCGGATCTTGTTTTCCACTTCGACGATGGTTTTGGGTTCGGCGTCGAGCGCCATGAATACCGATATTTGCGGCGTTGCCGACAAATTGCGCGCCAGTTGCAGGGCATTGGCCAACAGCATCTGGCCGCCGGCCGGCAGGGCCAGCGCAATGCCGACGGCGAGCGCCGCGAGCAGCGTGTCGAGGCGATTGGCGGCCAGGCGCTGCAGTGCCAGTCCGAGTGCCTGACGATGTTGTGCCAGCCATGATTTCATGACAGCAGTCGCCCCTGTTGCAGCGTCAAGCGGCGCGTCATGCCATCGGCAAACAGGGTCGCGTCGTAGGAGGCGATCAGCAGCGTTACGCCGACGCGATGAAATTCGCGCAGGATGGCGCAGACATCTTTGGCGGTGTCCGCGTCGAGATGGGCGGTGGGCTCGTCGGCGAGCAGCAGATTGGGACGATTGACGACAGCGCGGGCCAGCGCCAGTTTTTGTTGCTCGCCGCCGGACAACGCCATCGGCATCGCTCTTTCCCGCGCCAGCAGGCCAACTTTGTCGAGTGCGGCGCGCACCCGGCGATCGGCCTCTCTGCCCTGGAATCCGGACAGCGCCAGCGGCAACATGACATTATCAAAAACGCTGCGATCGAACAGCAGCTTCTGATCCTGGAAGACGATACCGAGGTTACGCCGCAAGTAGGGCAGTGCCTGGCGCTTCAGGGCGCCGACATTCTGGCCATTGACCAGCACGGTGCCCGAGGTCGGTCGCTCGATGGCGGAAATCAGTTTGAGCAGCGTGCTCTTGCCGGCGCCGGAGTGGCCGGCGATCATCGCCAGCTCGCCCTTGCCGATGGCAAAGCTGACATCGGCAAGGGCATCGCCGCCAGGCGGATAGCGCTTGACGACATGCTCGAAGCGAATCATGCTCGCCCGTTACCCAGCATCGTTATGCCGCATCGCTATCGAGGATCGTTGTCCAGCAGGGCGTCGACAAACTCGCGCGCGGTGAAGGGCTGCAGATCATCGACCGCTTCGCCGACACCGATGAAGCGCACCGGCTTCGGACACTGCCGGGCAATGGCCGCCAGCACGCCACCCTTGGCGGTGCCGTCGAGCTTGGTGACGATCAGTCCGGTGACACCGATGGCCTTGTCGAAGGCCTTGACCTGGGCAATCGCGTTCTGCCCGATGTTGGCGTCAAGAACCAGCAGCACTTCGTGCGGGCCACTGGGATCGGCCTTCTGAATCACGCGCTTGACCTTGGCGATTTCTTCCATCAAATGCAGTTGGGTCGGCAGACGACCGGCGGTGTCGGCCAGCACCACGTCGATGTCGCGGGCGCGGGCGGCATTGACGGCGTCGAACATGACGGCGGCCGGATCGCCGGATTCCTGGGCAATGACGGCGACGCCGTTGCGCTCGCCCCAGATCTGCAATTGCTCGCGGGCGGCAGCGCGAAACGTATCGCCGGCGGCGAGCAGCACCGTGCCACCAGCGCTCTGGATATGCCGCGCCAGCTTGCCGATCGAAGTGGTCTTGCCGGAGCCATTGACGCCGGCAATCATGGCAATGAAGGGTTTGTGCGTGGTGAAATCGAGCGGCTGTTCGAGCGGCTCCAGCAACTGGATCAACAGGTCGGCCAGCGCCCCTTGCAACTGCGCCGGGGTTTCCAGCTTGTCGCGCTTGACCCTGGCTTGCAACTCGTCGAGCAGCCACTGGGTGGCCTCGACGCCGCAATCGGCCATCAGCAGCGTTGACTCGAGATCCTCGAGCAGTTCGTCGTCGATCTTCCCCCGGCTGAATACCCCCGCCAGCTGGCCGCCGAGTTGGGCACGGGTTCGCGAAAGCCCCGCCTTGAGGCGAGAAGTCCAGGACGATTTCTGCACCTCTGCAACGGCTGCGACGCCTTCTGTCGAAGCCGGGTCGGCCGAAGAACGCTGGCTATCTTTACTCTTCAGGAAACCAAACATGGGGATCGCGTGTCGTATGCCGGGTCTGCGCGCTGCAGGTATGATGCGCGCGTTCCGATCGATTTTAACAGAAGCCCAAAGCCCGAAATGACCCCTCCAAGCCTCGCCAAATTCGCTTTTGCAAGCCTCTTTTTTCTGGCCGCGACTGCCGTCCACGCCAATCCCTACGAGAAGACGCTGGCCAACGGCCTGCGCGTCATCGTCAAGGAGGATCATCGCTCGCAGACCGTCGTGCACATGGTCTGGTATCACATCGGCGCCATCGATGAAAAGGACGGCACATCAGGTCTCTCGCACGCGCTCGAGCACATGATGTTCAAGGGCACCGCGAAGATCGGGCCGGGCGAATTCTCGAAGCGGGTGGCCGCCGCCGGTGGTCGCGACAACGCCTTCACCAATCAGGATTACACCGCCTACTTTCAAATCGTGCCGAAGCGGGCGCTGCCCGAAATGATGTCGCTCGAGGCCGACCGGATGCGCGATCTGCGGGTGGATCCGAAGGAATTTGCCCAGGAAATAAAGGTAATCATGGAAGAGCGGCGCATGCGCACCGAGGACAACCCGGAAGCGCTGCTGCAGGAACGACTCAATGCCACCATGTTCCAGGCGCATCCCTATCGGCGGCCGGTGATCGGCTGGATGAACGATCTGGAGAACATGACGGCGAGCGACCTGAAAGCCTGGTACAAGGAGTGGTATGCGCCGAACAATGCCTATGTCGTGGTCGTCGGCGATGTCAATAAGGATGCGGTCTTCAAGCTGGCCGAGAAGGTTTATGGCAGCATCAAGCCGCACGCCCTGCCGGTGCGCAAACCGCTCGTCGAGCCCGAGCAGATCGGCATCAAGCGCATCGTCGTCAAGGCGCCGGCCAAGCTGCCTTTTATCGCGATGGCCTGGAAGGTACCCAAGCTCAAGGATGTGGACAAGGATCGCGAACCGTACGCGCTCGAAGTGTTGGCGACCGTCCTCGACGGACACGATGCGGCCCGGCTGACCAAAGACCTGGTGCGCGGCCAGAAGATTGCCCAGTCGGCCGGTGCCGGCTACGACGGTACGCTACGCGGCGAAGCCGTGTTTACACTCGAAGGACAGCCGGCCGAGGGGCGCAGCGTGGCCGAGATCGAAACGGCGCTGCGCGCCGAACTGAAGCGCATTCAGGACGAGGGCATTTCTGCCGAGGAACTGCAGCGGGTCAAGACGCAGACCATCGCCAGCCAGGTTTACAAGCGCGACTCGATGATGGCGCAGGCCATGGAGATCGGCGCCATCGAGGCGGCCGGTCTGAACTGGCGCGATATCGACAAGACGCTCGACAAGATCCGCAGTGTTACTGCCGAGGAGGTGCAGGCGGTGGCAAAGAAATATTTCAACGACGACGATCTGACGGTCGCCGTGCTCGATCCGCAACCCCTGGAAAGCGCCAAAACGCGCCAGCCGAGTGCCGCCGCCGCGGCCCTGCGTCATTAAGGATCCGACTCGAATGAAAGCCAACATGCTGCCGCGTATTCTTATCCTCATTTTCAGCCTTTCCGTTTCCTGCCTCGCCCACGCCGGCGTCGATATCCAGCATTGGACGGCGCCCAGCGGCGCCCGCGTCTATTTCGTCGAGAGCCACAGCCTGCCGATCCTCGACCTGGAAGTCGCCTTCGCCGCCGGCTCGGCCTACGATCCGCCCGGAAAGTCCGGCTTGGCCAACCTCACCCAGGGCCTGATCGATAGCGGCGCCGGAACCCTCGACGAGGAACAGATTGCCGGCAAGTGGGTGGACCTGGGTGCGCGCGTCTCGGGCGGCACCGACAGCGATCGGGCCACGATTGGTTTGCGCACGCTGTCCTCGCCGACCGAGCGCAACGGTTCCATTGCCTTGCTGCACACGCTGCTGACCGCCCCAACCTATCCCGCCGACGTACTGGCGCGTGAACGCGGCCGAGCCATTGCCGCACTCAAGGAGGCGGATACGCGTCCCGATGCCATTGCCGGCAAGCGCTTCATCCAGGCCGTCTATCCTGATCATCCCTACGGTGTGATCAGCACCGAGGCCAGTCTGCAGGCAATCGTCCGGGACGATCTGGTGGAATTTCACCGCACCTATTACACCGCCCGCAATGCGGTGATCACCATCGTCGGCGATGTTTCGCGAAACGAAGCGGAAGCCATTGCCAACGACCTCACTACCGGCTTGCCCGCCGGTGAAGCGGCCAAGCCGCTGCCACCAATCAACCTGCCCAAGCGCGAAACGATCCGCGTTGCGCATCCGGCCAGCCAGTCGCACATCAACATTGGCACGCCCGGCTACGCCCGCGGCGACCCGGATGCCTTTGCCTTGCTGGTCGGCAATTACGTGCTCGGCGGCGGCGGTTTTGTTTCCCGGCTGATGCAGGATGTCCGCGAGAAGCGCGGTCTCGCCTACGATGTCCACAGCTTTTTCGCGCCGCGCAAGTTGGCCGGGCCGTTCGAGATCGGCCTGCAGACCAAGCGCCAGCAAGGCGGCGAAGCACTTGGTGTGACCGAAGCAGTGCTGAACAGCTTCCTCAAGACCGGCCCGTCGGCGAGCGAGCTCAAAGCGGCGAAGCAGAATCTGGCCGACGGTTTTTCCCTGCGCCTCGATAGCAATGCCAAACTATTGGCCAATGTCTCGGTGGTTAGCTTTTTCGGCCTGCCGCTGACCTGGATCGACGACTATCCCGGCAAAGTTGCTGCGGTGACGGCCGAACAGGTGCGCGCCGCTTTTGCCCGGCATCTCGACCCGCAGCACATCATCACTGTGATCGTCGCCGGCGACTGACGGCGCGAGCATGTCGCGCATCCGCATCACCGGCGGCGTCTGCCGCAGCCGCCTGATCGAGGTCGCCGCCGTTCCCGGTTTGCGGCCGACGCCGGACAGGGTGCGCGAGACGCTGTTCAACTGGCTGGGTCAGGATCTGAGCGGACTGGCCTGCCTCGACCTGTTTGCCGGAAGCGGCATTCTCGGCCTCGAGGCCGCTTCACGCGGCGCCGATTCCGTCACGCTGATCGAGCAGGATCGCGTGGCCAGCAAACTGCTGATAAAGAACGCCAATGCCCTTGCCCTCAAAGGGGTAGAGATCAAGTGCTGCGATGCGCTAAAATTCGCCACTTTTCCCGACCGGCGCTACGACGTGATTTTTATCGATCCGCCCTACCGAATGGGCTGGATGGAACGGATTGCGTCATTGCTGGCCGGGTTGTCTGCAGACGATGCGCGGATCTATGTCGAGGCCGAGCACCAGATGGACATGTTGGGAACGGCACAGGATTGGCAACTGCTGCGGCAAGGCCGGGCAGGACAGGTGCATTACCATCTTTTTGGGCGAAATGACAGGCAGATTGATCGATGACCAACGGCGTAGCGGTTTATCCAGGCACATTCGACCCACTGACGCTTGGCCATGAAGACCTGGTGCGCAGGGCCAGGGGGCTGTTTGGCCGCGTTATCGTCGGCATCGCCGCAAGCCCTTCGAAAAGACCTTTATTCAGCCTCGATGAACGCATCGACATTGCTCGCGAATCGCTGCGCGAATTCGACAACGTAGAAGTGCATGGATTTGACTGTCTGTTGATGGACTTCATTCGCCAGCACAATGCCAGAATCATCATTCGCGGCTTGCGCGCGGCCTCCGATTTCGAATATGAGTTCCAGATGGCCGGCATGAACCGCAGCCTGCATCCGGACGTCGAGACCGTCTTCCTGACCCCCGGTGAACAATACATGTTCATATCGGCGACCATGGTGCGCGAAATCGCCTTGCTCGGTGGCGACATTGCAAAATTTGTCCGGCCGCTGGTTGTCGCCAGACTGGCCGAAAAGTCCCATTCAAGAATCTGAACCCGAAAGGAAAGCAGCATGGCACTGATCATCACCGACGAATGCATCAACTGCGACGTGTGCGAGCCGGAATGCCCGAACAACGCCATTTCGCAGGGCGACGAGATCTATTACATCGATCCGAACAAATGTACCGAGTGCGTCGGCCATTTCGACGAGCCGCAATGCCGCACGGTCTGTCCAGTCGACTGCATTCCCAATGATCCGGATCGCGTCGAGTCCAACGATCAGCTGATGGCCAAGTTCCTCAAGCTGACGGCAAAATAACCGGGGCGTACCGACATACCAACATGCGCGCCGGTTCAGGCAGCGGCGCGCATGCCCTCGGAACCGTTGAGCCGCGCCGACGTCAGCCCGGCCTCGATTTGGTCAAGTTCGGCGACCTGAGCCAATAGCGCCGACTGCATCTGGCGCAGTTCGCTGATTCGGTCGTCCAGCGTGTCGGTCGCCTGGTGGATACGCTTGACGCTTTCGAGACGGCGTTTCAACTGTAACTGAACTTCGCGGACCTGGGTCTCGACGGGCGCCATCAGGGCACGCAACCAATATTCGACGTCGCGATTGGCTTCCTGGAAAGTCTTGCGCACCTGCACCGTCACCGTCTCGAAGAACTGCTGCGTGAGCACCTTTTTCTCGCGCGTGACAATGCTGTAGAGCGACTTGAATTGCTGCTGGTAGATTCCCTCAAGGCGGGCGAGTTCCTTTTCGTGGCGGAGCAGGGAGAACGCCGGCACGGCATCGAGCTTCAGCCCATGCTCGACAGCGAAGCGCTTGTACATGGCGGCCATCATCCGCGATATCTCGCCGATCTCCTGCTCGGACTTTTCAAAGTTGGTCTTTGCCGAGAGGAAAAACCCGCTCATCGCTTCCGTCAGCTTCTTGGAGAAAATGGCGCCGCGCATGTCTTCGCGGGTGCGCCGCACTTCCTCGCGCAAGGCTTCCATGCCCAGATGCGCGAGCAGGTTGTTGGTGAGCTGGGAAAAAACGCTGCGTACAGCGTGGTACTGCTGCAGTCCGCGTTCAAACTCGTCTTTTTCCGCCTTCACCTTGCGCATCATGTATTCGATGACATGCTTGTTCTTGCCGCGCAGTTCGAGGAATTCTTCGAGCTGATCGACAACGCCGGACAATCTCGTCTGCAGCACGGCGCGCACTGTCGAAAGAATCTCGACGGCCTCGGCGGCAATGCTCTCGCCGACGATTTGCTGTTTCGCCGGCAGCAGTTCGCGCGTCAGCGCCTGCTCCAGTTGCGGCAAGCGGCTCCGCGCGAGCAATCCGGCGTCACGGTTGATCTTGGCCACCAGTCCTTTTTGCGCCGACACCGGATATATGTGTTCCGGCGCCAGAGCCAGTGTCTGGGCGCAGGTCTCGATCTGGTTGGCGATTTCGCGGTCGATCTCCGCCTCGCTGCGCAGACCGTCCCAGAGCCCGTCGATCTTGTTGAGAACGACAATGCGGCCCTTCTCGCGGCCACGACCGGCGCCGACATGGTCACGCCAGACCGTCATGTCCGACAGCGTCACACCGGTATCGGCGGCGAGAATGAACAGGATGGCATGGGCGTTGGGTAGCAGCGAAAGCGTCAGTTCGGGCTCGGCGCCAATGGCGTTGAGACCCGGCGTATCGAGAATGACCAGGCCCTGTTCCAGAAGGGGATGCGGGAAATTGATCAAGGCATGCCGCCAGCATGGAATGTCAACCTTGCCTTCGGCATCGGGGCGAATGCCGTCTTCACCCTTCTCGTCGATCGCGAAGCCGAGTTCGCGGGCCACATCGGCCGTCACGCGCTTGTGTTCTCCAACCCGGCGCAGCGCCGCCGCCATCTCTTCGGCCGACGCCGTATCGAGGGCAAAGCGCGACCATTCCTCGGGGAAGCTCCTGAATTCGGCGATGCTCGACTGCCGGGAACGGGTCTCGATCGGCAGCAATTCGATCGCCGCCGGTCGTGCCGAATCGTAGGCGAGTTCGGTCGGGCACATGGTCGTGCGGCCTGCCGAAGAGGGCAGGATGCGGCTGCCATATTCGGCGAAGAATATGGCGTTGATCAGTTCCGACTTGCCGCGCGAGAACTCCGCAACGAAGGCAATGATCAACTTGTCATCGCGCAGGCGCTCGAGCAGATGCTGCAGGCGCAGATCGCTCTGGGCATCGATCAGGTCGCTTTCGGTCAGCCATTCGCGCGCCCGCGACAAGCCCCGGCCGAGTTCGATGCGCCAGGCACTGTACGCGTTGAAATGCTGGACGAGGCTCATGCGCTGCCCCCGAAATGACAATAAGATGCGAAATTTAGCACAGAGCGCAAACTGTAGCAGCGGGCCGCCGGCCGGGCAAACAGAAAAACCCTACTATCGTTGGCAGCGCGGGCAGTAAAAACTGGCGCGACCGCCCTGGCGAACGAGTCGAATAGGCTTGCCGCATACGTGACAAGGCTCACCGGTGCGGCCATAGACGGCATATTGCTGTTGGAAATAACCACTGCTGCCGTCCGAATGTATGAAATCACGCAGGCTGCTCCCGCCGGCATCGATCGCTGCCTGCAGCGTCGCACGAATCGCTGGAACCATTCGCTCCAGCCGTTTCAATGAAACCTTGCCGGCCGGCGTGCGCGGATCGATGGCGGCACGAAACAGACTTTCCGATGCGTAGATATTGCCGACGCCGACGACGATATGGCTGTCCATCAAGGCTTGCTTGATCGCCACGCTGCGGCCGGCAAGCCGCTTGTGCAAAAGCTTCGCGCTGAATGCGTCGGACAAGGGCTCGACACCAAGCGACGCAATCAGGGGATGGATCTGCGGGTCTCCGCTAAGCCAGAGCAAGGCGCCGAAACGGCGCGGATCGCGCAGACGCAATACTGTCGCGCCGAAAACCAGATCGACATGATCATGCTTTTCTACCTCTGTCGATGCGGCAACGATCCGCAAGCTGCCGGACATGCCCAGGTGGAGCAAGACGTGGCCATCGCCAAAATCGAACAGCAGGTATTTGCCGCGCCGGGCAATGGCACGCAAGGTCTTGCCGGTCAGCAGCTGTGCCAAGCCTGTCGGCAGCGGGTATCGCAGCGCAGGAGTACGCGCGACGACTGACGTGAGAGTATGCCCGACGATCTGGGGTGCGATACCGCGACGGGTTATTTCGACTTCAGGGAGTTCGGGCATGGTAAGGCTGCTGCAAACCGCAAACACTGGGCCGCGGACGCCTTGTCGCACTCCGCGAAACTGCTAACATGAACGCATTCTAGCCGACCCTGAGCCACCTCAATTCCCACCATGAAATTGCGCAGTGCACTGTCTTTCATTGCCTTCACCCTTGCCTTCGGCCTCGCCTCCATAGCGCATGCACAACAAGGCCTGCCGGCTGCCGCGGAGCCCGACAATGGGCCTGACAGCGTGGCGGATGCAGCCAACACCCTGCCACCGCAAGAACTGACTGGCGAAATCATTTACCAGCTGCTGCTAGCGGAGATTGCCGGCAGCCGGGGCAATCTGGCGTTGTCGGCCAGCACCTATGTCGACCTGGCGCAAAAAACGCGTGACCCGCGCATTGCCCGGCGCGCCGCCGAGGTGGCATTTTATGGTCGCCAACTGGACGCTGCACTGCAGGCGACCGAGTTTTGGGTCGAGATCGAACCCGCTTCCCCCCAGGCCCAGCAGATGCTGATCAACCTGCTGATCGCGGGAAGCCGCAGCGACGCTTTGGCTGCGCACCTGGCGAAGATGCTGGCGCTAGACAAAGAGCATGTCGGCACCGCGCTATTGCAGTTGAACCGATTGCTGGCTCGGTATCCTGATCATGCGGCTCAGCAAAAGTTGATCGAGCAGGTCACTCAACCCTATCTGGGCCTCGCCGAGGCACATTTCGCCCGGGCTCAGGCGGCGCAGACAGCGGGCAACGAGACTCAGGCGCTCGCGTCATTGAGCCGCGCCAGCGAACTGCGCCCTGACTGGGATCAGCCGGTTCTGTTCAAGGCCCACCTGCAACAGAAGAACCCGAGCGAAGCGGCAGCGACACTACAGCGCTACCTCGACGTGCATCCCGCCTCGCGTGACGTGCGGCTCGGCTTCGCCCGGGCACTGGTCGGCGCCAAACGCTACGAGGATGCGCGCCGCGAGTTCCGCACGCTGCTGGAAGGCAATCGCGATGACGCTGACATCATTTACGCGGTTGCGGTGCTGTCGCTGCAGCTGGGTGATCGGGCCCAGGCGGAGGTTCACTTCCGCCGTCTGATTGACATGAACTACGCGGAAGGAAATCAGGTTCGGTTGCAGCTTGGCCAATTGGCCGAGGACGGCAAGCGGCCGCTGGAAGCCGTGTCGTGGTATGAAGGCGTCGAGCCTGGCGAGCAATTTCTGCCAGCGCAAGCGCGCGCCGCACAATTACTGACGCAGCTTGGTCGTCTCGATGAGGCGCGTAGCCGACTGCAGCAAGCGGCCATCGTCTATCCAAAAGAGCGTGCGCAATTTCTCGTGACCGAGTCTGCGCTATTGCGCGACGCTGGCCGCAAGGATGATGCCTATGCACTTCTCGAAGCGGCGCTGATGGAAACGCCCGAGCAGACCGATCTTCTCTACGAGGCGGCATTGCTGGCCGAGCAACTCGGAAAATACGAAGTCCTTGAAAACAATCTGCGCAAGGTGATCCGCATTCGTCCGGAAAGCGCCCACGCTTATAACGCCCTGGGCTATTCCCTAGCCGATCATAACGAGCGCCTCGACGAGGCACAGCTGCTGATCGAAAGGGCGTTGCTGCTGTCGCCGGAGGATCCATTCATCATCGACAGTCGCGGTTGGCTGCTCTACCGCCGCGGCGAAAATACCCAGGCCCTCGAGGTGCTGCGCAGCGCCTTCGCCCTGCGCGCCGATCCGGAAATCGCTGCCCACATCGGCGAAGTACTTTGGGCGCTGGGGCGCCATACCGAAGCGGAACGAACCCTGAATGACGCAGCCAAGGCCAGCCCGGGCAATGAGGCGTTGAACGCCGTCATCAAGAAACTCCAGTAGCTCGATGGTCTTTTCGTTACGCCGCCGCTTGCTGCTTTCGGCCTGCCTGTTGCCGGTCGCCTGTGCCGCACCGTTGCAGCAGCCAGCGCGGCCACGGCCTTTGCGGCAGGCAATCGTCGGATTCTCCCTGGAAGGACGACTTGCCGTGCGGCGGGAGCAGAATCGCTATAGCGCCGGCATCTCATGGCGACACGCACCCGGCCGCGACAATATTCTGCTCAGCGGACCGCTCGGCCAAGGCTTGGCAGAACTGGTCCGCGACGAATCCGGGGCACGCCTGACGACCGCGGAGCGTCATGAGTATTCAGCGCCCGACCTGGAGCAATTATCTGCTCAGGTATTCGGCTTTGCCTTGCCGCTGACGGGCATGGCGCACTGGATCGTAGGCGACGTCGAAACCACGCAGCGCGACACAGCCGCCCGGCCTCTGACCCTCGTTGTCGACGGCTGGAACATCGACTATCTGGATTGGGAAGCGCCGCGCCCGGATGCCCTTCCTATGCTGATCGACATGCGCCGCGACGACCTGGAAGTTCGCCTGAAAATCACCGAATGGCAGGATCTGCAATGACGAACGGGAATAAGGAATCGACCCTTGACTGGACCACAGACTGGGCGGCGCCGGCCAAGATCAACCTGTTCCTGCACGTGGTCGGACGCCGCAGCGACGGTTATCACCTGCTGCAAACGGTATTTCGCTTCATCGACCATGGCGACACGTTGCGCTTCACGCCGCGCGCCGATCACGCCATCGTCTTGACAACGCCGCTACCGGGGGTTCCGCCCGCGCAGGATTTGACCGTTTGTGCCGCCCGCCTGTTGCGCGAAGCTACCGGCTTCGACTATGGCGTCGATATCTCCCTTGAAAAACGCTTGCCTCTCGGCGGTGGCCTGGGCGGTGGCAGTTCCGACGCAGCAACCACGCTGCTGGCGCTCAACCATCTGTGGAAACTCGGCATTGACCGGGCCGGCTTGCAGCGCATCGGGCTGACCCTCGGCGCCGATGTGCCGATCTTCATTCACGGCCGGGCCGCTTTCGCCGAGGGCGTCGGCGAACGTTTCAGCGACGTCGCCCTCGAGCCCTCCTGGTATCTGGTGCTGGTTCCACCGGTTGCAGTGCCGACTGCCGACATATTCCGGGCGCCCGATCTGCGCCGCGACACGCCGTCGATATCGCCGGCATCCTGGCGACCGGGCATTGGCGGCAACGACCTCCAGCCGATCGCCTGCCGCCTGCACCCGGAGATAACCCGTCATCTGGATTGGCTGAGCCGCAGCGGCATGGCGCGAATGAGCGGATCCGGAGCCTGCGTCTTTGCCGAATATGCCGATCCCGAAGCGGCCGGCGCCGCCTTTGCCCAACTGCCGCCCGACATGCGAGGCTTCGTCGCTCGCGGCCTTGACCGGCACCCTTTGCTGGAATTGACATAGGCCGCGAAAACACGGAAAATGCGCGTCCTTCCGGCGGATGGCCAACTCCATTACAGCCGTTTTGTCGCAATTGGGGAGTCGCCAAGCTGGTTAAGGCACCGGATTTTGATTCCGGCATGCGAAGGTTCGAATCCTTCCTCCCCAGCCATTTAATTCAAGGGGTTAGCGGATAAAAGACGCTAACCCCTTTTCATTTGGTGCACCGGTGGTGCACTGATCTGCAACAATGCCCACGTGTGCACCGAGCGTTACCCGGCATCGCCCTGCCTACTTTCGCTTTCACTGGATGCTGATTGCGCCGGCCCCGAGTCATCGTTTCCGGTCTTTCGAGCTGTATTTTCGTGACGGCTCGCCGGCGCCGTCGACCTCCAGTAACCTTGGTAGCTCCATATGACGGAAAGCACTGGCGCGACAGCGATCTGTGGATAAGTGGCCTTTTTTCGCCGTCGATGCACTATTAGTGCACCTCATCCGGACTATGTTTTTCTAACGCACTATTTAATATAGATATTTTTTTACAAGGTACCGGATAAGGTATCCCGTATTGACATTTTTTGCACCTTTCGCTAGTCTATTGACATTATCGGAAAGGGGCGAAAATGGCGTACTTCGAAAAGCGCATCAACCGCGATGGTTCGACATCCTACCGGGTGTTGATCCGTCTCAAGGGTTACCCGTCCGAGTCGGCAACCTTCGGTCGCCTGACCGACGCACGCGACTGGGCCAAGAGCACCGAAGCGAACATGAAGGCCGGCCGCCACTTCGGCGAGGCCAAGCGGCATACCCTGGCCGAGCTGATCCGCGACTATTCGGCATGGAAGGCCAACCGCATCCGCCATTTCGAGGAGCGGAAGAGGATCCTGACTCGCTGGCAGGCGTTGCTGGGGGATTGCGCCCTTGACGCGGTAACGCCTGCGAAGATCGCCGGCGCTCGCGATGACCTGGTGAAAGAGCCGGTCAAGCGCGGCGGCCCGAAAGGGAAGGCCAAGAGCGGATCCACGGTTAACCGGGCAATGGCCTACCTGTCGGATGCCCTGGCCTATGCCGTCAAGGAAAAGCAGTGGTTGGAACGCAACCCCTGTGAGCGGGTATCCAAGTTCAAGGAATCGCCTGGCGTAGTGCGCTACCTTTCCGACAACGAGCGTGACGCCTTGCTGAAATCCTGTCAGGAATCCAGCAATGCCGACATCTACCTGGCCGTGTTGTTGAGCCTGACCACGGGCGGACGGCAGGCCGAGATATTAGGCATGACCTGGAGCCAAGTCGATTTCACGCGTCGTCTGATCACCCTGCGGGACGGTGAAACGAAGAACGGCGAAGGCCGCGTGTTGCCCCTCGTCGGCAAGGCATTCGACCTCCTGCAAGCCCGTCACCAGGCGCGGCAGGCTGAAGCCGAGAAAGACAAGGTGCGACCCCTGCGGCCAACCCCCGAAGTCGAGGCGCAGCGCCGCCGCCTGGCGGAAATGGTGTTTCCGCCTTCCCGGTCGAGCGCCAGCGGCAAGCCGATACAACTGCATGCGGCATGGAACCGCGCCCGCGAAGAAGCCGGACTGGGGCACTGGGAGGGCGAAGGCGACAAGCGGAAGTTCCGGCCCGATTTCCGCTGGCACGATCTGCGCCATACCGCCGCGTCCTACCTTGCCATGCAGGGCGTCTCCTCATTGGAAATTTCGAAAATCCTTGGCCACAAGACAATGACGATGGTCAGTCGCTACTCGCATTTGTCGCCCTCGCATATCAATGAGCTTGGCGACAAGCTGGCGGCACGGATGGGGCTGCAATGACGGAAAACTGTAACGGTGGTCTGCCGGCTTGGGAGGATTTCTCGGCGTTTGATTGCGCGTTTGAAATCGATTCGTTTATGGATAGCCTGGCGGATTGGTGCGAGGCATATCCAGATTCTCAGGAGCCGGCCGAATACAGAATTGGAGAGAAATCATTCCTCATTAGAAGGCTGAATTTGCAGGCCACTGAAATGGAGCGAGTGTTGGAGCGCGAGAAGCCCGGCCTATATCGGCGCACATGGTATCCAGGTTTTTTCGATCAAATGTTTGTGCGGCTCGACGAGCTGGTGGAATCCCCCGACAACCTGAAGGCGGAACTGCCCTGGATCAAAGAGAGCGCGCTAAAGACGCTGATCATCGCTCATGAATTTTTTAACCCGGCGTATCTTGCAAAGGTGGTAAAAGAAACGAGAACCGAAGCAGTTGGGAACGCAATACGAAACAACAACAAGAACGCAGCACAGAAAAGTCGCGCAAGCAAGGGGATAACTTTGGCAATACAGCATCTGCTGAAGATCGCCCAATCAAATTCTGAAAAAACAGCAGAACAGATATGGAGAGCGCTGAAAAGATATGACGAATCCGCGCCGCTGGATTGTGACGATTTCTCTGTATTTGAAGTCGATGGCGAACTGAAATCCATCTATCGAGATACCGGAAAGGCAGATGGCAGGGCTATTAAGAAGAATTCATTTCACCGCGCCTTCGCTAGAGCAAAAAAATAGTTTTGCGTTAGCCGGCTAGAGCAATTGCGTTAGCCGGCTAACGCAAGCAGCACATGTTGATTATTCGGATAGCTGCAATGTTGCAGCATTACCGGAGAAAATCATCATGCAAAAGCAACACATCGAAACGTCGGCATCCGTGTCGACACTTCAAGCCGTCGTGGCGGCTGAAAACAATCAACCCGTACTAATCCCTGAGCGCCGCCGCTTCGTTACCATCAACGAATGCGCCATCATCCGCCCGTTCTCGGGGCAAGCGCTGCGTGATATGAAGTTCAAGGCGTTCGATCGCAAGAGCAGCCGCGGCGAGGTCATCCCTGGCAACGGCACCGGCGTGGCCGGCGTGTGGGTCCAGATCGGTGCCAAGGTGCTTGTCGACCTGGACGCCCTCGACCGCTGGATCGAGTCCCGCAGGATCACGCGGGTCGATGACTGAGGGCCCGGTCATGACGACAATTACCGACCGCGTGGAATACGCCAATGCATCGGCGCATGACTTTGCCGATCCGGCAATCAAGGTGCTCTTCGAGCTCCTGAGCATTGACAAGCGTATCAAGGCCGAGACGGTCGCCAAAAATCATTCGGTGTTGCTTGCCGCCTTGATCGAAGCGGCGGCCAAGACTTACGCCGTGGAACGCCAGTACGAAGCGGCGGAACGCATTGCTGACGGGCTGTTCGAAATTGCCGATACGCTCCGCCGCGTCGCCCTCGCCATCGAGGAGAATCAATCGTGACCTACGTCTGGAACTCCTCCAACAACGTCGGTGGTGAGTTTGCCCATGTCGAGGGATTGCGCGAGCTGGCGGCCGGTTTGCGTGAACTCCCCAAGGTCATGGAAAACAAGATACTGCGCGGCGCACTCAGGGCGGCGGCCGAAGTCGTTGCCAATGAAGCCCGGTACCGTTGCCCGGTGCGCACCGGCCAACTCAAGGCAAGTATTCGGGTGTCCACGCGGGTGGTCAATGGGCGCGTCATTTGCTACGTGAAGGCCGGCTCCCGCTACACGGTCTTTCGAATCGGCAAGAAGGGGCGCAGTACCAAAGACGCCTATAAGACGATCGGTGCCAATGGCGGCGTCGATTACCAGGCCGCCCATTACGCCTTCTGGATCGAATTCGGCACCAGCAAGATGGCGGCCCGGCCGTTCATGCGGCCGGCATTCGAGAGCAAGCGCGACCAGGCCATTGCGACGTTCACCGAATACGTGCAACGCCGGCTTGCCGTTGAGGTTGCCGGAATCAGGTGGCACAAATGAACGCCGATGGTCTGACGCAAGCGGACGTCGACAAAATGGTCGAATTAAACCGGATCGTGCTGGCCGATCTGGTTCGCGTCTGCATCGATGCCAACGGCGACCCGGCAACGGTCGATGCCGTAGTGCTGAAAGTTGCCACGGGCATGGCGACGGCTTACGCAACCGGCCTCGTCAATGCGCTCCAGTGGGGCCGAACGATCGGGCAGTTTCATGGCGACGTAGTGGCACCGGAGGTCTTGCAATGAGCGGCGTCGGCGATTGGATTCCGCGTGTCGCTGCCGCTGCCCTGGCCAGCTTCGCCGAAACCATGGCGTTTCTCGGCTTGACTGGCGGCAAACATCAGGGGCAGGAATATCTGCCCCTGAACCCGCGCCGATCTGACAACGCACCTGGCAGCTTTTCCATCAATACGGCAACCGGCGCATGGGGCGATTTTGCCATTGGTGAAAGCGGGCTTGATCTGGTTTCACTGGCGGCGTACCTGGCCGACGAGAAGCAATCTGAAGCTGCTCGTCGCCTCGCGCATCACTTCGGCATTGCCGTCCCGGCCGCCAAGGATGGGCCAACGCGAGCCGCTAGCGATTCCGGTAAGGGGAATGCCTTGGTCGAACCACAAAAACCCCGCCAAAGCCCGCAAAACGCTTCCGCGCATTCGGCCGGTGACTGCGTGCAGCCGGTTCCCGACGATGCGCCGGCGCCGCCCAAGGCGCATTCCAAGCTCGGTACATATTCCCGTGCCTGGGAATACAGGGACGCGGCCGGGCGCCTGCTGTTCCTGGTGTGCCGCTTTGACCTGGCAGCGGGCGGCAAGGATATTCGTCCGTTGAGCCTGCGCCGCATGCCGTCTGGCCAGCTCGAATGGCGCTGGCTGGGAGTGAGCCCGCAGCGTCCGCTGTATGGCCTGGATCGCCTCGCCGGTCGACCTGATGCACCCGTGTTGGTGGTCGAGGGCGAGAAAGCTGCAGACGCAGCGGCACTGCTGTTCCCTGGCCATGTTGCGATCACCAGCCCGAATGGCGCGAAGGCCGCAGACAAGACGGATTGGAGCGCCCTGGCCGGCCGGCATTGCGTGCTATGGCCGGATGCGGATGCCGCCGGCGAAGCGTATGCCGGCGATGTCGTCAGGTGCCTCAAGGCCGCCGGCGTGGTCGAGGTCCGCCGTGTGCCTTCGGCCGTTTTCCTGACGATGACTGACGGCACCGTGCGGGAATCGTTCATGGAAGGCTGGGACGCCGCCGATGCCCTGGCGGAAGGCTATACAGCCGCCGTGGTGGAAGCTCGCATGGCATCGCTACCGGAGCGCTTTCCGCTGTTCCAGGCAGCCATGCCGACCGCAATGGCCAAGGCTGCTAGGGGTGCCACGACCGCTGAGGCGAGTGAAGGTCCGGTCAACGTAAAGCCGCATTTCTATGTCGACCAGCGGGGCGTGTGGCGTGTGGGTAGCAACAAGGATGGCGACGTGACGGAGACCTGGGTATGCCGAACGCTTGACGTGACCGCCATGGTCCGCGATCCCAACCAGAAGGGCTGGGGCAAGCTGGTCGAGTTCAGCGATCCGGATCGCCAGCAGCACCGGGAGGTTATTCCTGACGCGATGTTGTCGGGCGACGGTACCGAATTGGAGAAGTTGCTCCGCGGCTGGGGCCTGCAGATTGCCCCGAAGGGCCGGCCGCTCCTGCTCGAATATCTGATGACCCAGCAACCCAAGGCACGCGCCCGGACGACGGCACGCACTGGTTGGCACGAAACGAGTCAGGGCCGCATCTTCGTGTTACCGGATCGCACCATCGGCAAGGGTGACGAGGTATGGCTATTCGAGGACGCCGCCGCCGTGCCGGACTATCGGACACGCGGCACCCTGGAAGAATGGCAACGCGAGGTTGCCGCCTTATGTGTCGATAACAGTCGTCTGACATTCGCCGTGTGCATGGCCTTTGCCGCGCCCTTGATCGATCTGATTGGCGGTGAGTCGGGCGGCATTCACTACTCCGGCGAATCCGGCGACGGCAAGACTACGGCTTTACGTGTTGCCGCGAGCGTCTGTGGCGGCACCGACTACATGAAGCAATGGCGCGCCAGCGATAACAGCATGGAATATCTGGCATTGCAGCACTGTGACGCGCTCCTGGCAATGGATGAGTTGGCACAGATCAATGCCAAAGTGCTTGGCGATACGATATACATGCTGGGCAACGCCAACGGTAAAAGCAGATCGAAGGCACAAGGCGGCTTGCGTGAAACAGCGAGATTCAGGATTCTCTTTCTCTCGTCTGGTGAAGTGGGCATGGCCACGCATATTGCATCGGTGGGCATGGCCACCACGGCGGGGATGGAAGGACGCATGGCCGAAATCCCTGCACGCGTCTGCGATAACCCGCCCGGCATCTATGAATCGCTGCACGGCGAGCTATCGCCCAAGGCGCTTTCGCAACGCCTGGCCAATGCCGTGCGGCAATACCACGGCACCGCCTTTCCGGCATTCCTGGGTGAGCTGGTCAAGCACGATCTGGACGAAGTGCGGGAGACCCTGCTCAAGACACGCAAATTGTTTGCCGAGCAATACCTGACGGTCGACGCAGGCAACCAGGTGTTACGGGTTGCCGATCGTATCGCCCTGGTTGGCGTCGCCGGCGTGCTGGCCAGCCGCTGGGGTATCACTGGCTGGCCAGCCGGCGCCGCCATGAAAGCGGCCATCATTTGCTTTGAGGCCTGGCTGAATCATCGCGGCGGCGAGGGCAACCAGGAAGAAAAGGCCATGCTGTTGCAGGTACGGGGATTCCTTGAAGAGCACGGCGAGGGGCGCTTCTCCGATTGGCGGCGCTCCGTGGCCAAGGACACCCACGCCAACCGAGTGATGAAGCGGGCAGGCTGGCGACGGCTGCTCGATCAAGACACGGGGCGCGTGATCGAGCCGCCAGAATCTGGCGGTGTCATCGACGATGGCACTGTGACCGAATACCTGGTGTTGCCGCAGGTATTCAAGAACGAGGTATGCAAGGGATTCAACCCGCGTACGGTGGTCAAGCTGCTCGCGAGTCGCGGCTACCTGAAAACGGAAAAGGGGCACGATGCCATCAAGATCAAGCCGCCGGGGGAAGCGCATCAGCGGATGTTCCACATCCTGCCAGCTATCTTTGATATGGAATTGCTGTGATGGATGGGCTCGATTGGGGTTCCTTGATACCGTCCAAAGACGGGTCAGCACCCGCAGAATCCGCGACTTTTTCACAAAAAAGCGGGGAACTCCCCGCTAATCGGGGAACACTTTCGTCATATTCGGGGAACAAAACAACCAGTAACGGTGCGGTTTTCGGCGATCGTTCCCCGCGTTCCCCGCGTTCCCCGCGACAAAAAAAGAGCATGGACACGGAAGAGAGCGCGGGGGTGTGGGGGTGGGGTGAAACAAACTGCGCCAGAGAAACGACATTCGTCGATCTTGGCGAGCTCGTCGACCTTGGCGATCTGCGCACGTGTGAGCAATGCGGAAATCTGACGGAGGCTGGCCGCTGCCTGGCTGCCGCTCGCCGTGAGATTGTCGCCAGTCCGAACTACGCCCCGATACGCCTGATGCCGAAACGATGCGAGGGGTATCTCCCCTCGCCGGCTGACCCAGATCAACGACCAGGACGCGAGCGATGGCCGGGGCTGGGCTGATGGATGGGGGTAGGGGGTGGAAATCTCTAGCCGGACCACTTCACAGGACCGGTGCCATCCCCACATTTTTGTGTGCGGGGGTTTTGGGGGTGGGGTATATCAACCACAGAAAACACACATATGTTGTTATTTTATATAGCTTTAATGTCAGAGATAGAGGGATACGGGGAACGGACGGGCTTTTGTCCATGCTCTTTTTTTGTCGCGGGGAACGCGGGGAACGCGGGGA